>JAVXKN010000042.1:0-10047 GCA_036647315.1 Oscillospiraceae bacterium
AGGCCCCAAGTCACGGCAAGCCTGTCACCGCCTACGATGCATGGTCCCGGGGCTCCGAGGCTTACGGCGCGTTGGCAGAGGAAGTACAGGCACAGAACAGGCATTAGTGCCCATTGTTTCACGTGAAACATTCGGCTGAAAGGAATGATATTTTTGGCGAGTAAAGAACGGGGCTTAGGGCGCGGTTTGAGCGCGCTTTTAGGGGACGCGGCCTTAGACACCCAGCAGGGCGGCAGCGTCACCGTGCCCATTTCCCAAGTGGAGCCGGGGATGAAACAGCCCCGCAAACGCTTTGAGGACGAGGCTTTGCAGGATTTAGCGGACTCCATCCGTGAACACGGCCTGCTCCAGCCCCTCACCGTCCGTCGGTTGGGCTCCGGGTACTATCAGATTATTGCCGGCGAACGCCGCTGGCGGGCCGCCAAGCTGGCGGGGCTCCACGAACTGCCCGTTCTCATCATCGAGGCGGACGACCGCAAGGTGATGGAACTGGGGCTCATCGAAAACCTCCAGCGGGAAGATTTGAACCCCATGGAGGAGGCCGGCGGCTACAAGGTACTGATGGAGGAGCACGGCATGACCCAAGAGGACGTGGCAAAGCGGATGGGGAAGTCCCGGTCCGCCGTGGCAAATGCCTTGCGGCTGCTGACTTTGCCGGACTCCGTCCGCTATCTTTTGGAGGAGCAAAAGCTCTCACCGGGCCACGCCCGGGCCATCCTCTCCCTCCCCGGTGGGGAGCGGCAAAAGCAGCTGGCCCAGCGGGTTGTGGCAGACGGGCTCTCCGTCCGACAGACCGAGGTGCTGGCGAAAAAGCTGGCGGAGGCGGACAAGGAGCCCTCAAAAAAGGCCCCTGCGGCGGATAAGGACAAGATTTATTACGACCGTTTAGAGAAAATTTTAGGGGAAAAGTACGGCCGCAAGGTTCAGATTCTAAAAGGCAAGAAAAAGGGCAAAATTGAACTGGAATACTACAATCCCCAGGACTTAGAGGAACTGCTGGCCGCCCTGGGTTACGATACATTTGGAGGCGACTTTACTTGACCGAGGAACACGATATGAAAAACCCACGCACCCATGAAACACCCCGCAAAGGCCATTCCGTCATGCTTTATCTGGCGATTTTGTTCGCCGCCGCCTTTCTCCTCCTGCTCCTCTCCTACTTTATGCAGCAGCGCACCAGTCAGGAGGCCATCACAGGCCTGAAGGAGTCCATCTCCTCCATGCAGTCCATGGAGACCATGATGCAGCACAACGCCGACCTGCAAAAGGAACTGGACAAAAAGGACGATAAAATCGACGCTCTGGTGGAGGAAAAAAACGAGCTGGAACTGGCTCTGGTGCAGACAAAGGCAGAGTTGGCCGCCGCCCGCAAGCTTTTAGACGAGGTACACGTCGCCCCCTAAAAAATCCGCAAACCCCTTATATTTCAATACTTTTACGAGGTGCTAGATTATGTTAGACATTCGTTTTCTCCGTGAAAACCCCGACGCTGTACGGGAAAATATCAAAAAGAAATTCCAAGACGCCAAGCTGCCCATGGTAGACGAGGTCATCAAGCTGGACGAGGAAAACCGGGAGGTCATCCAGCAGGCACAGGCCCTGCGCACCGAGCGCAACGCCCTCTCCAAGCAGGTGGGCGTCCTCATGGGTCAGAGCAAAAAAGACCCCTCCAAACTCCAAGAGGCCGAGGAATTAAAGCAGAAAGTCACGGCGGAGGCCGCCCGTCTGGGTGAACTGGAAGCCCGTGAAACCCAGTTGGGCGAGGAGATTCGCAAGCTGATGATGGTGATTCCCCAAATCATTGACGACACTGTCCCCATCGGGGAGAGCGACGAGTTTAACGTAGAGGTGGAGCGGTTCGGGGAGCCAAAAGTCCCTGATTTCGAGATTCCCTACCACACCCAGATTATGGAGAGCCTAGACGGCATCGACATGGACGCCGCAGGGCGGGTGTCCGGCGCCGGATTCTACTATCTGTTGGGCGATATTGCCCGGCTCCACGAGGCGGTGCTGGCCTACGGCCGTGATTTCATGATTGACAAGGGGTTCACCTACTGCATCCCCCCCTTCATGATTCGCGGGAACGTGGTGGAGGGCGTGATGTCCTTCGCCGACATGGAGGCCATGATGTACAAAATCGAGGGTGAAGATTTGTATTTAATCGGCACCTCCGAGCACTCCATGATTGGCCGGTTCATCGACCAAATTCTCCCGGAGGACAAGCTGCCCCAGACCTTAACCTCCTATTCCCCCTGTTTCCGCAAGGAAAAAGGGTCCCACGGTTTGGAGGAGCGGGGGGTGTACCGCATCCATCAGTTCGAGAAGCAGGAAATGATTGTTGTGTGCAAGCCCGAGGAGTCAAAGGCCTGGTACGAGAAGCTTTGGCGGTATTCCGTGGAGCTGTTCCGCAACTTCGATATCCCCGTCCGTCAGCTGGAATGTTGCTCCGGCGACCTGGCCGATTTGAAGGTCAAGTCCTGCGACATTGAGGCCTGGAGCCCCCGGCAGAAGAAATACTTTGAGGTCTGCTCCTGCTCCAATTTGGGCGATGCCCAGTCCCGCCGGCTGAAAATCCGCGCCAAGGACGAAAACGGCACCACCTACCTGCCCCATACCTTAAATAACACCTGCGTGGCACCCCCCCGTATGCTCATCGCCCTCTTAGAAAACAACCTGCAGGCCGACGGCAGTGTGCTGGTACCAAAGGTTTTACAGCCTTACATGGGTGGCAAGACCGTGCTGGTGCCGAAGAAATAAGTGCCCCACTCACCATTGTTTCATGTGAAACATTCCGAATAAAAGGAGGTCTCCCAATGAACAAGGGACTGGAAAAAACCACCGGGTTGGTGGCGGAATTCAAGGCGTTTATCGCACGGGGGAACGTGATGGATTTGGCGGTAGGCGTCATCATCGGCGGGGCCTTCAAAACCATCATCGACTCTCTGGTAAACGACATTATCATGCCCTTTGTGGGCATCTTCATCGGCAAGGACACCTTCGCCGCATTGAGCTTCAACGTAGGCGGGGCAGTGATTACAGCGGGCAACTTCATCCAGTCAGTGGTCAATTTCTTCATCATGGCACTGGTGGTATTCCTGCTGGTAAAGCTTCTCAACTCCTTCCACCGCAAGAAGGCGGAAGTGCCCGCCCCACCCCCTGCCCCCTCACCTGAGGAGGCACTACTCACAGAGATTCGGGACCTGTTAAAGGAGAAAAAACATGACTGACGAGCACAATCGGCTCATTGAGCCGGAACACGAAAAGCCCGTGGAAAAGACTGAGGACGAGAAACCCATCGTCTGGGCCACTAAAAAACAGCGGATTATGGCCGGAATTGCGGCGGCAGTGGTGATTCTCATCACCATCGCCTTCACCTATGCCATTTACACCGGCGACCTGTTTCGACGCTGATGGATATGGAAAAAAGAATCGCCGCAGGCCTTGCGGCTTACGGCCTTCCCACTGACACCGCACCAATCATGGCCCAGTACGCCCAGCTGATGCTGACGAAAAACGAGGTATTAAACCTCACCGCCATCACGGAGACCGACGGGGTCTGCGATTTGCACTTTTTGGACTCCGCCTTTCTGGCCTCACGGTGGGATTTGGCGGACAAGACCCTCATCGACGTGGGAACCGGCGCGGGGTTTCCCGGTCTGGTGCTGAAGATTTTGGAGCCCACCCTAAAATTAACCCTGCTGGACGGCCTGCAAAAGCGGCTCAACTGGCTGCAGGAACTGTGCGAAACCCTTGGTATCAAAGGGGTCAACTTCCTCCACATTCGCGCGGAGGAAGGGGGCAACGAGGAGGACTATCGGGACCACTTCGACTTCGCCACCGCCCGGGCGGTAGCCAATATGTCCACCCTCTCTGAGCTGTGCCTGCCCTATGTCAAGGTGGGCGGCACGTTTTTGGCTATGAAAACCACGGAATCCGGCGAGGAAATTTGCGCCGCGGAGCACATTGTCCGCCGTTTGGGCGGGAGACTGAACCCCTCTGTGGATTACCGAATTCCCGGTACGGAAATCTCCCACCGCATTGTGCCGGTGGAAAAGCTGGAGCCTACGCCGGTAGGGTATCCCCGCCGTTGGGCGAAGATTAAAACCTAGTGTTTTTTTGTAGCAAAACGCCGATAAAATCTCTGGTTTTCGTTGCGCTTTTGGGGCGTTCGTGATAAAATGTTACTATCTTTGGGGAGGAGGGGCTTCATGGGGGTTGCAATCGTCATTACTTCGGGCAAAGGCGGCACCGGGAAGACCTCTTTTACCGGCGGCGTGGGGTCCTGTCTCGCCGCTTTGGGCCAAAGGGTTCTGTGCATTGATATGGACATCGGCCTGCGGAATTTAGACCTCACTCTGGGCATGACCGACCGGGCACTGATGGACTTTACCGACGTGCTCTCCGACCGCTGCACCCTAGAGCGGGCGGCGGTACAGCATCCCGTCGTCAAGGGGCTCTACCTTTTAACCGCCCCCCTTACCCTCGAAACAGACCTGACGCTCCTGCAGATGCGGGGTCTCATCGACAGGGCCAAAGAGTCCTTCGACTTCGTCCTCATGGACTCCCCCGCCGGGTTGGGTGAGGGATTTACTCTGGCGGTTTGTGCCGCCGACCGGGGGATTGTGGTGTCCACCAACGACCCCTCCGCCCTGCGGGACGCGCAGCGCACCGTCACCCAGTTGGCGAGGGATTTGCCTCAACTCCATCTGGTGATGAATCGGGTGCAGCCCAAACTGCTATCCCGGCTCCACACCACCATCGACGACGCCATGAATTCGGCGGGACTGCCCCTTTTGGGGGTCATTCCTGAGGATCCCACCGTCATGCTGGCGGCGGGACAGGGTCAGCCGGTGATTCTGGCATCACACAAGGGCGCGGCTATCGCATATCTGAACATTGCAAAGCGAATACTGGGACAACGAGTACCTTTAATGAGGATTCGATAATAAAAAGGAGCGTTTGACATGAATATCGCACTGATGAGTCACGACCGGAAAAAGGAACTAATGGTGCAGTTTTGCATCGCGTACTGCGGTATTTTGTCCAAACATACCCTCTGCGCCACCAATACCACGGGCAAACTGGTCTCTGAGGCCACCGGTCTGCCGGTGAACCTGTTCCTCTCCCACGCCCACGGCGGCAGTCAGCAGATTGGCGCACGAATTGCCTACAATGAGATTGACATGGTGCTCTTTTTCTCCGACCCCCAAAGTAACGATTTGGACATGGATTTGGGGTACATTACCCGGCTCTGCGACCAGTATAACATCCCCTACGCCACCAATGTGGGCACTGCCGAGATGCTTATCCACGGCCTGGAGCGGGGGGATTTGGACTGGCGGGAGATTTTGAACCCCAAAACCCAGCCCTTCCGGGTGTAGACTATGCATGACAAAAAGCGGCTCTGGCACACGGTTTCCGGCGTTGTTGCGGTGGTGTTGGTGGCGATTTTCCTCATCGGCGGCGGCTGCGTCCTAAGCGAAATTCGAGATCTGCGCCAAGAGGTGGGTCGGCTCAAAAACGACCTCAATAACCAGATTTCTAATTTAGATAGCAATCTTGGACGGCAGATTGGCGACATCAATCGCCGCATGGACGAGGACAATAGCCTGTTTTCCGACGTGAAAACTGCGATGGACTACCGGGACGGACAGATGCGCTTCACCGTCTCCGCCACACCAAAAACCCTGACAGAGGGCGACACGCTGACTTTGGTACTGGGGGACAGCTCCGCCATGCTGGAGAGCAAGGACGGCAGCGTGTTTTCCTGCAGTGTGCCTTTCCCCCTCGCCGAGGAGGTTGACCCGGTTTTGGTGCTCACCTCCGGGGGAATCCGGCGGCAGGAAACCCTGGACACCGTCTACCCCAAGTCTTTGCTGTCATTGCAGTGCAGAAGCGACTGGGAGAGCCACAAAGAAGGCACGCTGAAGGTATACATTGACTCTAGTGACAATTTTACGGTGTCCGACCTGATGGGCGGCGACTTTGCGCTGGACGTGAAAGACGAGGGCGGCAAAACGGTGAGTACCCTCCCCCTGCGCCTGAAAAACGACAACGTCTCTGTCTACGCCACCGCAGATTTGAGCGAGATTCTTGCGGTGCCGGGGTCTTACCAGATATACCTCACCGGCAAGCTGGGCGGGCTGTCCTACGACTGCACCGGCCCCCTTGCTAGCTTTGACAGCGATGCAACGAACGGCAACACCGGCATTATGTCCGGCGACAATCTACTGGAACCAATTTTCAAATAAGAAACGGCGGACGCGGGCGGGTACCCCTACAAGGGATTTGTGCGTAGGGGCACCCATTGCGCGTCCGTTCGCTCATTTATCACCACATTTTAAGGAGTTTTATTGTTATGCCGAAGATGAAACCGCACACCCTTTCCGGATTTATGGAGCTGCTCCCCGCCCAGCAGGTGCAGTTCGACAAAATGGTGGAGCTATTGCGGAAAAGCTACTCCCTCTATGGGTTCACCCCGCTGGACACCCCCATTATCGAGGCCTCCGACGTGCTTTTAGCCAAGGGCGGCGGGGACACGGAAAAGCAGATTTACCGCTTCACCAAAGGGGACACCGACCTGTCGCTGCGGTTTGATCTCACCGTTCCGCTGGCGAAATATGTGGCACTCCACCAAAATGAGCTGACCTTCCCCTTCCGCCGGTTCCAAATCGGCAAGGTGTACCGTGGGGAACGGGCACAGCGCGGGCGGTTTCGGGAATTTTATCAGGCGGACATCGACGTGATTGGGGACGGGGCACTGGGCCTCATCAACGAGGCGGAAATCCCCTCCATCATCTACAAAAGCTTTACGGCACTAGGGCTCCAGCGGTTCCAAATCCGGGTGAATAACCGCAAAATCTTAAACGGGCTCTTTGCCATTTTGGGACTTTCGGAACGGGCCGGCGACGTGATGCGCACCATCGACAAGCTGGACAAAATCGGCCGTGAAAAAGTCATCCTTACCCTGGTGGAGGACTACGGCGTGGCGCAAAAGGCCGCAGAACAGCTTTTGGACTTGCTCCAATCCGCCACCCCGCTGGAGACCTTAAAGAACTTTTCCGGGCAGAACGAGACTTTCGACATTGGCCTTTCCGAGCTCACCGAAGTGGCGAAGTACATGACCGCTTTCGGGGTGCCGGCAGATCATTTTGTGGTGGATCTCACCATCGCCCGTGGGCTGGACTACTACACCGGCACGGTGTACGAAACCGTCCTTTTGGACCATCCCGAGATTGGTTCCGTCTGTTCCGGGGGCAGATATGATAACTTAGCGGAATATTATACCGACAATATACTCCCAGGAGTCGGAATTTCCATCGGCCTCACCCGTTTGTTCTTCGTTTTGGAGGACCAGAAGATGCTGTCGGAGGAACTTTTAACCGCCCCGGCGGACGCTCTCATTCTCCCCATGACCGACGACCTCTCCCCCGCCATCGCCCTGGCCACCGCCATGCGCTCGGCGGGCATCCGCACCCAACTCCACTGCGAGGCAAAGAAATTCAAGCAGAAGATTTCCTACGCCGACAAACTCTCCATCCCCTTTGTTTTGTTTTTGGGGGAGGACGAGATTTCTGCCGGGACGGTTACTGTGAAGGACATGACCGCCGGCACCCAGAGCGCGCTCTCCAATGAGGATGCCATCGCGCTCATCTCCGCAAAGCTTTTAGAACTGACCAGCGGCACCCCCATTCGGGACAAAAATTAGGAGGGATTTTTTTGAAAAAGAGACTACTTTCCGCCCTTTTGGCACTCTGTCTCTGCGTTACCGCGGCAGGAGCCGTGGGAAACGGCAAGGGATTTCAGCACAAGCATCAAGCCCAGCAGTATCAGGATGTCCAGAACCACTGGTGCGCGCCCTACGCCAAAAGCTGCGGTGAAACCGGGCTGATGAACGGCGTAGGTAACGGCTTTGCCCCCAACGGCCTGGTGAAAAATGCACAGGTTGCCGCCGTGGCCGCCCGGATTCGTGAAGTGCTCACCGGTGAGGCCATCCCCCTCCCCACCCCGAAGCAGGGGGAAACCATCCTTTGGTATCAAGGTTATATGGACTATCTCACCGCCGCCGGCGTTACCAATCTGGGCCAGCCCCAGGAGAACGCCACCCGTGGTAGCGTCATCGCCGTGCTGGGCCAGGTAGTGCCTCCGGAGCAGCTCACCGCCATCAATGAGATAACCGCCCTCCCCGACACAGCGGACGAAACCGTCCTCCGCTGCTACAATGCGGGGATTCTCACCGGCATTGACGCTTACGGCAGCTTTCACGCCGCCGGCACGCTGAAACGCTGTGAGCTTGCCGCCATGGTGGCCCGGATTACCGACGTGGAGTTACGCCAGAAATGCGTCCTTCAAACCGAAACCGACCCCTTAGTTGCCCTGCTGGGCTTTGACGGCACCACCCCGGTAGCCACGGTCAACGGCGAGAAGGTGCCCGCCTTTGTGTGCGCTTACAGCATCGTAGCCGCCACCAATCTGGTGGCACAGGACATGGCGGAAAACGGCCTTCCCTTTGGCTGGAAAGCCTATACCAGTGCCGCCCAGACCAAAACCGCCAATCAAGCCGTGGCGGAAAAGGCCCGGGACATGGCGGTCCAGTATGTGCTGGTGCGCCAGCTGGCGGCAACCCACAAGGTGACGCTGACGGCGGAAGATTTGACCGCTCTGACAGCACAGCGGCTGGAAATGATGGGTGGCGGCAGCTACCAAGATTACCTTGCCGGTCTCCACACCATGGGGGTTACCGACGATGAATTCCGCTGGATTTTAGAGACCACCGCCCTCTCCAAAAAGCTGGCGGCACTCACCCCCGCTGTCGGCAAAGCCGCCATACAGGCGGCCCAAGAGAAGGCGGAAATCCTCCCCCTCCCCACCTCCCAGTCTGTGGACGTGCAAAAGCTGTATGAGGGGCTGAACCCCAAAAAGGCCTAATATTCAAATACAAGGCGTATTATTCTGTATCTATTATACAAAGTGGAGCTGATTTTTGATGGACAATATCACAAGTTCGTACCGCAATCACACCTGCGGAGAGTTGCGGATGGAGGACGTGGGCAAGAGCGTCACCCTGGTAGGCTTTTTCGACAACATCCGCGAGGTAGGCAGTGAGCTGGCCTTTGTGGTGCTGCGGGACTTTTACGGCACCACCCAAATCGTCTTAGAGACCCCGGAGATGGTGGCGCAGTTTCGAGAGCTGAACAAGGAATCCACCCTGCAGGTTGTGGGTACCGTCCGGGAGCGAGCCAGCAAAAACCCCAACATGGCAACCGGCGACATTGAGGTAGTGCCCACGGAACTCACCGTGCTGGGCCGCTGCCGTCACAATGAGCTGCCCTTCCAAATTAACCGCAGCCGTGAGGCCGACGAGGCCGCCCGCTTAAAGTACCGCTATTTGGACCTGCGGAACCCGGAGGTGAAGGACAACATCGTCCTCCGCTGTCAGGTGGTTGCCGCCCTCCGTTCCTCCATGGTGGACCACGGATTTTTGGAGATTACCACACCGATTTTGACCGCCTCCTCCCCTGAGGGAGCCCGGGACTATCTGGTGCCCTCCCGGAAACACCCGGGAAAGTTTTACGCCCTGCCCCAGGCACCCCAGCAGTTTAAGCAGCTGCTGATGGCCTCCGGGTTCGACCGTTATTTCCAAATCGCACCCTGTTTCCGGGACGAGGACGCGCGAGGCGACCGGTCCCCCGGCGAGTTCTACCAGCTGGACATGGAGATGGCCTTTGCCGGTCAGGAGGACGTGTTCTCCGTCTTGGAGGACGTGCTGCCGCCGGTATTTGCCAAATTTGGCAAGTACCACACCGCCTCTCAGGCACCTTTCCGCCGCATCCCCTACGCGGATGCCATGGAGACCTACGGCACCGACAAGCCGGATTTGCGGATTGACCTCACCGTCACCGACGCTACCGAATTGCTGTCCGGGTGCGGCTTTGAGCCTTTCGCCGGGAATACGGTGAAGGCCGTGGTGTGCTCCGACTTTACCGGCACCCGGAAACAGATTGATAAGCTCTGCGCCGACGTGGAAATTCAGTCCGCCAACAAGAC
>JAVXKN010000043.1:0-3740 GCA_036647315.1 Oscillospiraceae bacterium
TACCCCAATGTCCCCAGCGTTTCCATAGTCCCAGTGGGACTGACGAAGCACCGTGAGGGTCTGTACCACCTAACACCCTACGACAAAAAAACAGCGGGGGAGACCCTTGATTTGGTAGAAAACTTCGCGGCAGAATGTCTCGAAAAGCATGGCACCCGCATTTTCTGGTGCTCCGACGAGCTCTATCTCCGGGCGGAACGGCCCCTGCCGGATAACGACTACTTTGAGGATTACACCCAGCTGGAAAACGGTGTAGGAATGCTCAGGTTGCTGCGGTACGAGTTCGACTGCGCCCTCAAGCTTCAAGAGGACACCCCCGCCGTCACTCCTTACGCTGTGGCCTGCGGGACAGATGCCGCTCCCTGGCTGCAGGAAATCGTTGACAGCGCGGCGACGAAATGCCATACTAAGGCAGAAGTCCACCCCATCCGCAACGACTTTTTGGGCGAGAGCATCACCGTTTCCGGTCTGATTACCGGAAAGGATCTAATCGCCCAGCTTGTGGGCAAAAACTTGGGAGAGCGGCTGCTCATCCCGGTGAACATGCTCCGCCACGGGGAGGACGTTTTTCTGGACGATGTGACACTGCAAGAGGTAGAGGAAAAACTGGGCGTGAAGGTTGTGCCGGTGAATCAGGACGGATACGAGCTTTGCGACGCAATTTTTGAGGAATAACGTGCAAGAAATGCACGAGAAAAGCGCAGGAGGTGCGAATATGGCAAAACCACTTGTGGCCATCGTTGGCCGCCCCAATGTGGGCAAATCAATGCTATTTAATAAGCTGGTAGGGCAGAGGCTGTCCATCGTGGAGGACACCCCCGGTGTCACCCGTGACCGGCTGTATGCGGAATGTGAATGGGGCGGTTATCTGTTTGACATCGTCGATACCGGCGGCATTGAGCCGGGTACCGACGACCAAATTCTCACCTTCATGCGGAAACAGGCGGAAATCGCCATCCAAAATGCCACGGTGATTATCTTCATCTGCGACATTAAGACAGGGGTGACGGCTGCCGACCAAGACGTGGCCAATATGCTCCTGCGCTCCCAGAAGCCGGTGATTCTGGCGGTGAACAAAATGGACCAGACCGGCATGACAAACCCCGATATTTACGAGTTTTACAATCTGGGTCTGGGGGAACCTATCGCCGTCTCCGCCGTCCACGGTCACGGCACCGGCGACCTGCTGGAGGCCTGTTTGCAGTATTTCCCCAAAGAGCCCGCCGAGCCGGATGATACGGACATTGTCAAGGTGGCCATCATCGGCAAGCCCAACGTGGGCAAATCCTCACTGATTAACAAGATTTTGGGCGAGGAGCGGGTCATCGTCAGCGACGTGGCCGGCACCACTCGTGATGCCGTAGACAGCTATTTTGAGAACAAAAAGGGCAAGTATCTCCTCATCGACACCGCCGGTATGCGGAAACGCTCCAAGGTGAACGACCGCATTGAGACTTTTTCCGTCCTCCGTGCCACCATGGCCATTGAGCGGGCGGATGTGTGCCTCATTCTCATCGATGCCAACGACGGCGTTACCGACCAGGATACCAAGGTGGCGGGTCTTGCCCACGACGCGGGCAAGGCGTGCATTATCGTGGTCAACAAGTGGGACTTGGTGGAAAAAGACGACAAAACCATGGACAAAATGCGGCAGGATGTCCGCCGTGATTTGGCCTATATGTCCTACGCCCCCATTGTGTTTATCTCCGCCATGACAGGCCAGCGGGTGGATAGGCTCTTTGATCTGATGAACTACGTCAGTGAGCAGGCCTCTCTGCGGATTACCACGGGGATGCTCAACAGCGTTCTCGCCGACGCCACCGCCCGCGTCCAGCCCCCCACCGACAAGGGCCGCCGCCTGAAAATTTACTACATGACCCAAATCGGCATCCGCCCGCCCCATTTTGTCTGCTTCTGCAACAATGCGGGGCTGTTCCACTTCTCCTATCAGCGATATTTGGAAAACCAGATTCGCAGCACCTTTGGACTGGAAGGCACCCCCATTAAGCTGACCATTCGGCAAAAGGGCGACAAGGAGGAGTAATAGCGATGGTACTCATTTATGAAGCGACCACTGTAACCAAGATTCTGTTTATTTTAATTACGGCAGTTTCTGCCTATTTTCTCGGCTGTTTTAACGGCGCGGTCATCGTCTCCAAATATATTTTGCGGGACGATATTCGCACCCACGGCAGCGGCAACGCAGGACTGACTAACTTCTACCGGGTGTTTGGCGGACCGCTGACCTTGGTGGTGATTCTCACCGACGTGATGAAAGCGGTGATAGCCACCCTGATTGGCTCTTTCTTGGCTACAAGAATTGGATTCACAGCGGACCAAGGCGTTATTTTTGCCGGCGTATTCTGTATGCTGGGCCATGTGTTTCCCTGTATGTTCGGCTTTAAGGGGGGCAAGGGCATTCTCTCCGGCGGCACCATCGCCTTCATGCTGGACTGGCGTGTGGCAGTGATTGCTTGGGGCGGGTTTATTATTTTGTCCGTTCTGACCAGATGGGTGTCCCTAGGCTCCATCGTCGCCGCAATTCTGTTCCCTCTGGCGGCGGCTATCATTCTGCATGACCCTATTGTAACCGTCCTTTCCATCATCTGTGGCCTGCTCATCCTCTGGAAGCACCGGGAAAACATGAAGAGGATTCTACACGGCGAGGAGTCCAAATTCTCCTTACATAAAAAGAAGGAGGAAAAATAATGAAAATTACGGTATTAGGTAGCGGCGGCTGGGGCACTGCTCTGGCGCTGGTGCTCTTAGAAAACGGCCACGATGTGACACTCTGGTCCTACGCCGAGGAGGAGAGCGCCGTCCTCAAAAACACCCGTGAAAACCCCATGCTCAAGGGTGTAGCACTGCCGGAGACGCTGAAATTAACGTCAGACCTCAATGCAGTGAGTGGGTGTAAAGTGGTTGTACTTGCCACACCGTCCTTCGCCGTTCGGGGCACCGCGGCGAAAATCAGCGGACTTTTGGACGGGGATACCATTCTGGTTTCCGTGTCCAAGGGCATCGAGAAGGACACCTCTCTCACCCTCACCGAGGTCATTCGTCAGGAGATTGGCGCAGGGCATCCCATTGTGGCACTCTCCGGCCCCTCTCACGCCGAGGAGGTGGGCAGACATGTACCCACCACCGTGGTTTCCGCCTCGGAGGACCGGGTGGCGGCGGAGTTGGTGCAAGATATATTTATGAATAGCCGTTTTCGTGTGTACGCAAGCCCCGACGTGGTGGGCGTAGAGCTGGCGGCGGCACTGAAAAACGTCATTGCCCTCTGCGCCGGCTGCTGTGACGGCATGGGCTTTGGGGACAACACCAAGGCGGCACTGATGACCCGTGGGCTCACCGAAATTGCCCGGCTGGGTGTCTCTATGGGCGGTCGTCGGGAGACCTTTGCGGGGCTTGCCGGGGTGGGGGACTTAATCGTCACCTGCACCTCTATGCACTCCCGCAATCGCCGTGCCGGCATTTTAATCGGTCAGGGCATGAAGCCGGAGGAGGCCGTCCGTGAAATCGGGGCCGTGGTGGAGGGATATTACGCCGCCGCCACCGCCAAAACTCTGGCGGAAAAAATGAAGGTGGAAATGCCCATCACCGAGGCCGCCTACGCGGTGCTCTACGAGGGCAAGGACGTGCGCACAGTGCTGACAGAACTGATGACCCGCGAAAAAAAGCATGAAATAGAGGAGAGCTGGGTGTAAACCCGGCTCTTTCTTTTTGCAATGAATCAG
>JAVXKN010000043.1:3840-10013 GCA_036647315.1 Oscillospiraceae bacterium
GACGCTGACCACGAACAGAAAATGAAGGTTGTAGACGGTATGATTTGCAAGGTGGAAACGGTGGAAAAATCTGCAGAACCCCCAGTGGTGCCCTCCTATTCCGTGCCGACTGTGGCGCAAAAAACCATCATTTCCGCCGGCACTACGATTTTCGGTGACATGCGGGCCGAGGGTGATATTGAGGTAAGTGGCAAGGTAAAGGGCAACCTGGAAACCACAGAAAATATCCGTGTTTACGGCGAGGTTCTGGGCGACCTAAAGGGCAATACCGTAGAGCTGTCCGCCTGTAATATTAAGGGCAATATCACCGCCACTGGCACTATGCTTGTCAACAGCGAAACCATGGTGGTGGGCGATGTTTTTGTCGACACTCTGATTACTGACGGCAAGATTAAAGGAAATGTTCAGGCAGAAAAAACGGCGTCCTTCCAGCAGAACGCTGTACTGCTGGGCAATGTCACTGCCTCTTTTGTTAATACGAGCGAGGGTGCCAGCGTTCAGGGCACCATCTACATCTCCGAGAACGGCGGCACCAGCAACTCTTTAACGAGCATATAGATTTTTGAGAAAAGCCTAAAACCCGCAAGAGCATACGCTCTTGCGGGTTTTTTAATGAATTGCATCGATGTGTAGGACAATAAAAAAGCTCTGTGCAACAGCACAGAACTTTTTAATCGGTAGAAAAATTACACCGCACGGGTGACTTTACCGGAGCGGAGGCAACGGGTGCAAACATACACATGCTTGGGTGTACCGTCTACGATTGCCTTGACCCGCTTGACATTGGGCTTCCAGGGACGATTGGAACGACGATGGGAGTGGGACACCTGAATCCCAAAGACAATACCCTTGTCGCAAAATTCGCATTTGGCCATGATTTAACCTCCTTGCCGGTTGGAATACACTTATTAAGCATCGGGTGATATGTTACCATAGAACGGCAAAAATTGCAACCCCTAATTTTATTATCTTCCATTTTTCTCTCACTCTTGCCAAGTGGTGAAAATCCGTATATACTATTTGCTAAGAAACAATCATCGGCCATAGCAATCAAACGATGGGAGGTACCGGGCGTGGAGAATGCGAATTTTGTGAAACTGAGCAAAATCATTGACGAATTTAAGCTGGAGGTACTGCGGGGACAGAAGGACTATGAAAATAGGCCAATTCGCACCGAGGACGTGAATCGTCCCGGCTTACAGCTCACCGGATTTTTCGATTACTTCGACGCAAAGCGTCTGCAGGTGATTGGCCGGGTTGAGACCACTTATCTGACAAAGCTGACCTCTGACGAGCGTCGATTGCGGTTTGAGGAGCTGATGAGCCAAGATATTCCCGCCTTCATCATTTCCCGGGGCATGGAGCCTTTCCCCGAGTGTATGGAGATGGCAGAGAAATACGACCGCACTGTCCTGCGCACGCCGGACACCACCTCCGTCTTCATGAGCTCCCTCATTGCCTACTTGAAGCTTTACCTGTCTCCATGCATCACCCGCCACGGCGTACTGGTGGAGGTCTACGGCGAGGGCGTACTGCTGTTGGGCGAGTCCGGCGTTGGTAAAAGCGAAACCGCCATCGAACTGGTGAAGCGGGGCCACCGCCTCATTGCGGACGATGCCGTGGAAATTAAGCGTGTCTCCTCCAAAAAGCTGGTGGGTGCCGCGCCGGAGCTGATTCGGCACTACATCGAACTGCGGGGCATCGGCGTTGTGGATGTGCGCCGCCTCTTTGGCATGAGTGCCATCAAGGAGGAGGGGGACATTGACCTGGTGATTAGTCTGGAACAGTGGAAGGACGGCGCATTTTACGACAGATTGGGTGCGGACAACCTCTACACCACTATCTTAGACGTGCAAATTCCCGCCCTCACCGTTCCGGTCAAGCCGGGCAGAAACCTTGCCATTATCATTGAGGTAGCCGCCATGAATAACCGTCACAAGAAGATGGGTTACAATGCGGCACTGGAATTCACCAAACAGATTAACGAGCACTTCGACCAAGCTATGGGTAGCACGGACAAGGGAGAGTAAGTCTATGTACTATTTGGGCGTTGATGTGGGCGGTACCAATCTGGTGGCGGGTATCGTGGACGAAGAGGGGACGCTGCTGGGTACTGTGAGCACCCCCACACGGGGCGACAGGCCCGCCGGGGTACTGTGTGAGGACATTTTTAGAATCTGCGCCGAGGTAGCAGACAAAATTCCCGTTCGCCGCCAAGAGATTGCCTCGGTGGGCATGGGTTTTCCCGGAGAGATTAACAGAGACACAGGCGTGGTGGTGGACACTCCCAACGCCCCCTTTCACAACACCAATATACGAAAATTCTTTCAGGAGCAGTGGAATCTGCCGGTCTATCTGGAGAACGACGGCAACTGCGCCGCTGTGGGGGAATATTGGGCAGGGGCCGCCAAAGGTAGCAGCTCCGCCATCATTGTAACTCTGGGCACCGGCATCGGTGGCGGCATTTTAGTCGGCGACCGTCTGCTGCTGGGTGTGAACGGTGCCGCCGGCGAAATCGGGCACATGGTGATTGAGACCGGCGGTCTGCAGTGCAACTGCGGACGAAAAGGCTGTTGGGAAACCTACGCCTCCGCCACCGGCCTTATCCGCATGACCCGCGACGCTATGAAAGAGCACCCGGAGAGCACCCTCTGCGCCACGCCTATTGCGCAGATAGAGGGCAGAACGGCCTTTGACTGCGCCCGGGGTGGCGACGCCACCGCCAAAGCCGTGGTGGCCCGATATGTGACCTATCTGGCGGCTGGAATCACCAATCTGGTGAATATCTTTCAGCCACAGGTGATTTGTCTGGGCGGCGGCATCAGTAACGCCCCGGAAGAACTGCTGCTTACGCCGCTGCGTGAGCTGGTGGCACAGGACCGCTACACCAAATGCGGCGGCGGGCAGACTGCAATTTTACGCGCCGCGTTGGGAAACAACGCGGGCATCATCGGTGCCGCTATGCTGGGCAAGTTACGGCAGGACTAAAAAAGGAGCAATGCGCATGAAGATTATCCGACGAATACTGGCAATCGCACTTTCGTTTTCCATGCTGATGACCTTTACCGCCTGCGTTGTGAAGCCGGCTGCAAAGGAGAAAATTTTGCGTTATGGCATCTCCAATCCCTGGGACTCCCTCATGCCGTATAACAGCGCGTCGGGCAGCAATTACGCCCGGCTGATTTATGATAAGATTTACGACCGTCTGGCCTATGTCCACGCCGACGGCACCCTGTCACCGCGAGGTGCCAAAAGCTGGGAGAGTACCGACGATGGCTATGGTATCCTGTTTCATTTAGACACAAAGGCCGCTTTTCACGACGGCACCCCCGTTACCGCCACCCACTGGGCGGAAACCTTGCGCCTAGTGACCGACAAGGCCTGCCCCACATTGGGACGCTCCCAGCTGGCGGTGCTGGCAGGAACCGACGAAAACGGGGTCTGCGTGGACACCTTGGGCGTGGAGGCGGTGGACGATGCCACCCTCAAGCTGACGCTCAAAGAAAAAACTACCCCGGAGGACTTTTTAATCGACAAAAACCGAGAAATTTATGTGCTGCCCACTTACTTATTCGAGGGTGCGGCGGTCAAAGATCTGATGAAGATGGAGATATGGAACAATCCCATCGGGTCGGGACCCTGCATTTTTGAGGGAGAAATTTCCGGCAGTGAACTGGATTTGAAGGCAAACAAAAATTATCAGCTGGGTGCGCCCGGTTTCGACAGGCTCACCATTACCGTGATGGACAAGGCAAACCTCTTGCCCTCGCTGATAGCAGGAGATTTGGACTACTACGCCGTGGGCGGCAGTCTGTCCGCCGACGACGCAGAACTGGCAAAGAAGGCGGGGTTTACCGTAGAGCAGGGGACTGTCCCCAACATTTTTTATGAGCTGATGATCAATAACACCAACCTGCCCAACCAGGCGGTCCGCAACGCCATCTCCCTCGCGCTGGATAGGCAGCTGCTCTGCCAGCAGGCCACCCACGGACTGGGCACCGTAACCGGTACCTCGGTGCTGCCGGGAACAGACTATTTTGCATACTACCCAACCTCTGTTTTACAGC
Source organism: Oscillospiraceae bacterium (assembly GCA_036647315.1). GTDB lineage: Bacteria > Bacillota > Clostridia > Oscillospirales > Oscillospiraceae > JAVXKN01. The sequence continues at coordinate 7,908 of JAVXKN010000043.1, forward strand.
GCAATTTGGAGGCTGCCCAGACGATTATCGCCACAGAAGGCTGTAAACCGCTTACACTTGCAACCACCTCTGCCAGAGCGGGTCTGGCGGCACTGATGCAGCAAAACTTAGTCGATGCGGGCATTGCGGTGACCATTGAGACCGTGGATTCCGCCACCCTCTTTTCCGGCATGACCGATGGAAAATACGACCTTGCCATCGCCAGCCACACCCCATCGCCGCTCCCTCTGTGGTTCGTAGAGAGCCGGCTGACGGCGGGGAACAACATTTTCCACCTCTACCCTCAAGAGCTGCAAGAGGTACAGGGCTATCTTTCCGCCGTGAAAAACGAGGAAACCCAGCAGGAAAAAGTGGCACGAGCAAAAGAACTACAAGACTTTTTGGCGGCAAAAACCTATTTTATTCCCCTCTGGTTCTCCGTGGGGCTTCACGTCCAATCGAAAACCGTCACCGGCATCGACTTTGCCTCTGCCGCAAGCTCCAATGAGAACGTCTGGGACTGGGAAAAAATTTAATTTGAACGAAACCTCTGTAAGGCTGTTTCACTTTACAGCCTGTGTCGCATAAGGCGGCCGGAAGTGCAGGAGGACAAAAATGGCACGATATATTCGGCATAGACTTTTTACAGCAATCCCCGTATTCCTCGGTATCACAATACTGGTCTTCTGCATGATAAATCTGGCCCCTGGGTCTATTGCTGACCTGAGGGGTGAAAACGGACTTACCGCCGCGGAACAGACCGCATACAGGGAGACGCTCGGCTTAGAGCGTCCCCTTCCTTTGCGTTATGCCCAGTGGGTGGTGGGGCTTTTTCGGGGGGATTTGGGCGTTTCCTACCGCACGGGACAGCCGGTGGCAAGTACGGTGGCCCAGCGTGTGCTGCCCTCTCTTATTTTAACGGGGACAGGGCTACTTTTGGCGGTAATGCTTGCAATTCCGCTGGGCATTGCGGCGGCCTGCAAGCCGAAAGGCGGCTGGAACCGCGTGGCAAACTGGCTCTCCTATTTGAGCTTTGGCATCCCCGGCTTTCTACTCAGTTTACTGCTTATCGCCCTCTTTGGCGTTGGGCTCTCATGGCTCCCTACGGCGGGTATGTACCAAACCGGCATGACGGGCACGGTGCCCGACCTGCTGCGGCATCTGATTTTGCCGGCTTTTGTGGTGTGTCTGAGCAATGTGGGTGGCCTTGTCAAACAGACCCGCAGTGCCTGCATGGAGGTTTTGTGTGAAGATTACGTCCGTACCGCCCGCGCCAAGGGCCTTACCGAATGGGCGGTGGTGGTGCGTCACGGTTTCCGCACGGCACTTATCCCGGTGCTGACGGCGATTTTGAGTCACATCCCCCATATTATCGGCGGCTCTGTGGTGGTGGAGCGGATTTTCGGCTGGCCCGGGATGGGTTCACTGCTCTTTTCCGCCATAAGCAGTCGGGACTATATGGTGGTGATGGGTGTTACCGTGGTGGTGGCACTGACGGTGCTAGGGACCAATCTGCTTTTGGATTTGATCTACGGCCTGGTGGACCCTCGCATCACCTACGGAGGTGACAGACCATGAGAGAGACACCTCTGTACCGTTTTCGACACAACCGTCCCGCCATGCTGGGCGTGACAATTTTGATTGTTGAGCTGCTGTGCGTCATCTTTTTGCCTCTGATTCTGGGGCAAAACCCCAATCTCACCGATGTGACCGCCGGCTTTTGGGCACCGCCTTCCGCTGAACACCTATTGGGCACCGATGACGTGGGCCGTGACCTGTTGGCGCGACTGCTCTACGGTGGGAGAATTTCCCTACTGGTGGGCTTTTCGTCTGCCGCCATCAGTGTGTGCGTGGGAGTGCCGCTGGGCCTGCTGGCGGGGTATTTCAGGGGGACTTGGGAGAGCGTCATCATGCGGCTTGCCGATGTGTTTCAGTCCTTTCCCAGCATCATTTTGGTTTTATGTCTGGTGTCGCTGGTGGGACCATCGGTGATAAACGTGATTTTGGTGATAGGACTTCTGGGCTGGACTTCTATTGCCCGTCTGGTCTACGGCAACGTTTTAACCGTTCGGGAAATGCCCTATGTGGTGGCGGTGCGGGCACTTGGTGCGGGGCACGTCCGCGTCC
>JAVXKN010000044.1:0-9933 GCA_036647315.1 Oscillospiraceae bacterium
CCGCCTGACAGGCACCTGTAATGTACCCGATGGTTTTTAGGAGACTCTCCGGGTCGGGGTTTGCCAGATTGATAAAATAGGGAGCGTGGAGGGAAAGGGCGATGCCCGCCGCTTTGGCTTTTTCGCCCAGTTTGCGGGCGGTTTCCTCCCCGATGTTGACACCTTTGCCGCACTGATATTCATAGCAGTCCAGACCGAAATTTGCAATCCAGCCCGGAGCGTCTAAGGAGGATTTATACTGTTCGGCAAAGGAATCGGAATTGCCGGCGGGGCCAAAATTTGCGGACAATGAAATCACCTCGAAGTTCTATTTTGACGCTTTGCCATCGCCCTGAAGGGCCACTCGGCGGCGTATCGTAAATATCTGCCCGGGTTCCCCGCCAGACGGAGGGGTTCCACCAGAATGGTGGCGACACCGCCACGGTTGCCGCAGAGCACGTCGGTAAAAATCTGGTCGCCGATGAGGGCGGTCTGGGCGGGCGTGACCCCCTGCCGCTCCATGGCCTGATAGAGGGATTTTGGGTTAGGCTTGCCGGCGTGGCCGATATAGGGTACCCCCAAATCCTCGGAAAAAATCCGTGGGCGGTTCTCGTGGCGGTTATTGGAGAGGACAAAGAGGGTGACCCCGCTCTGCGCTAAAGCGTCCTTCCAAGCGCGAACCTCCGGGGAGGCCACAGGCTGACCGTAGGGGGCAAGGGTGTTATCCAAATCCGCCAGCAGGAGCCTCATGCCTGCGGCGGCTAGGGCTTCGCCCTGTATTTGGAAAATGCTTTCGCAGGATTCTGTGGGACAGAAACTGAAACACAGGGCTCACCTCGTCTATTTTGAACTGATGCTACATAGAATTTTATGATAGCACAAATACCGAGAAACGACAAGGGGGTTGCCTTTTCATATGGCACTAAATTTCAAACGGATGCTGGCGGTGCCGCCTGCCGACGGAGCCGCCGCCTCGGTATACGGCCTGCCGCTGGCCCACATGGCCTACCGCATCGGCTGCGGGGGGCATCTCCTCCGGGCAAAGCTGCCGGTGGCACTCCGGGGCGGGCTGCTGGTGGCGGACAGCGGCGGGTTTGACGGGCGGGGAAACGCCCAGACGCTGTGCAATGAACTGCTGCGGGAGTGTACCTCACGGGGGTTTGACGGGGTGATTTGCAACTTTGACGGCCCGGCCCTCCCTGTTTTGGGGCAGCTGGTGGGCCTGTTGGGGGCCCAGACCGCACAGCGGGGGTGGCACCTGTACGTCACAGAGGGCTATGCGCGATTTTCTCAAAACGCCCGGGTGCTCATCTCCTCCGCCATCTCCGGCGGGTCCTTAAAGGCCCGACTTTTGGAGGCGGTGGGGCGGTACGGCGTGGGGCGAATTTGCCTCGCCACAGAGCGGGTGCGGGAGGACTTCTTTCTCCCCTCCCCTGCCGGCAGCGGCACGGCACTGACGGCGGAGGGGCTGGAGCGGCTCATCAGTCAGCGGGGGCCCTCGGTTTTTTTCTCACAAGAGCTGTGCTGCCACTACTTCACCTACATGAACACCAACGGTAGTGCCCACTTTGTCCTGTTCGACGACGGGGCATCCCTCCGCAAAAAGTGGGAGATTGCCCGGGGGGTGGGCATTGAGACAGCCCTGGTGGCCTACCCCGAAGTGGCGGATGTGATGGGGGAAATTTTGAGATAACAAAAGCCCGCTGCCTTTCGGCAGCGGGCTTCTATTTCATTAGAAAAACTTTTTCTTGTTTTTGCGTGCAGCTTCGCTCTTCTTGCGACGTTTGATGCTGGGGCTCTCGTAGCATTCGTGCTTACGGACCTCGGCGAGGACGCCAGATTTTGCACAGCTTCTCTTAAAGCGTTTGAGGGCGCTTTCTAAAGATTCATTTTCCTTAACATGGACTTCCGACATTGTGTTCCCTCCCTCCAAAGTGACGGGCCGATGCCCCTCACAAAAGGGCCATTGTCATGGCTTCAACAGTAGTATTATATGCAAAATGTTGTGCAATGTCAAGAACCATTTTACGCCTTTGGCTTAAAAATGAGATTTACCAGCTTATTTGGGACTAAAATCGTCTTAAACAAGTCCATTCCCTCCGCCAGCTTGGCTACTTTCGGGTCACTGAGGGCGGCGGCTACCGCCGCTTCCTCGCCGCAATCGGCGGGGACCACCACCGTGGTCTTCATCTTGCCGCCCACCTGAACCGCAAGAGTAATCTCGTTGTCGGCGGCTTTTTCCGCGTCGTAGACGGGCCAGGACTGCTTGCAGACCATGGTGCCGGTTTTTTTGGCAAAGCCCAAATTCTCCCACAGCTCCTCGGTGATATGGGGGGCAAAGGGCTCCAGCATTAAAATCAGATATTTCATGTCGCCACGGGTACAGCCGTTGGCGGTGAAGTCGTTGACCAGAGCCATTAAAACGGCGATGGCGGTATTGAACTTCATGGCCTCGATGTCCTCGCTGACCTTTTTCACCGCCTTGTGGATGGCCCCCTCATTGGCGGGGGTGGTGTCGTAGGAGTTGCCGCAGGCCTCGGAGAGGTTCCAAATGCGGTCTAAAAACCGCTTGCAGCCCTTGACCGCCGTGGGGGACCAGGGGGCGGCCTTCTCGAAGTCGCCGATGAACATGATATAGAGCCGCATGGTGTCCGCGCCGTATTCCGCCACAATGTCGTTGGGATTTACCACGTTACCGCGGCTCTTGGACATTTTTTCGCCGCCCTCGCCCAAAATCATGCCGTGGCTGGTGCGCTTTTTGTAGGGCTCCTTGGTGGAGACCACGCCGCAGTCGTAGAGGACTTTGTGCCAGAAGCGGGAGTACAGCAGGTGGAGGGTGGTGTGCTCCATGCCGCCGTTGTACCAGTCCACCTGACCCCAATAGTCCATGGCCTCCTTGGAAGCGAGGGCATCGGGATTGTGGGGGTCCATGTAGCGCAAAAAGTACCAGGAGGAACCCGCCCACTGGGGCATGGTATCGGTCTCCCGCTGGGCGGGGCCGCCGCAGTGGGGGCAGGCACTATTCACCCAGTCGGTCATTTTGGAGATGGGGGACTCGCCGTTTTCCGTGGGTTCGTAGGAATCCACCTCCGGGAGCAATAGGGGCAAATCCGCTTCTTTCATGGGTACCCAGCCGCACTTGTCGCAGTGAATCATGGGGATGGGCTCCCCCCAATACCGCTGGCGGGAGAACACCCAGTCACGGAGTTTGTAGTTGACTTTTTCCTCGCCAATCCCTTTTTCTGTGAGGAATTTGGTGATGGCGACCTTGGCCTCTTCCACCGTCATGCCGGTGAGGAAGCCGGAATTGACCATGGTGCCGGTAGCGCAGTCGGTAAAGGCTTCTTCTTTCACATTGCCGCCTGCCACGACCTCGATAATGGGGAGGGAAAACTTGGTGGCAAACTCCCAGTCACGGGTGTCGTGGCCGGGAACCGCCATAATGGCCCCGGTGCCGTAGGACACCAGAACGTAATCGGAGATGAAGATGGGGAGCTTTTCGCCGTTTACCGGGTTCACGGCGGACACGCCCTGAAGGCGGACGCCGGTTTTGTCCTTATTCATCTCTGCCCGCTCGAAGTCGGACTTGTGGGAGGCTTTCTCCACATAGTCGGCGATTTCGTCGTTATTCTGCAGCTTGGACTGCCACTTGGCGATGAGGGGGTGCTCCGGGGACATGACCATATAGGTGGCACCGAAGAGGGTGTCCGGGCGGGTGGTGAAGATTTTTAGGGTGTCCCCCGCCGTGGTTTCAAACTGCACCTCCGCGCCGGTGGATCTGCCAATCCAGTTTTTCTGCTGGATTTTCACCCGGTCGATGAAGTCCACCTCGTCCAAATCGTCAATGAGACGCTGGGCGTAGGCGGTAATTTTCAGCATCCACTGGCTCTTTTCCTTGCGAATGACCTCGCTGCCGCACCGCTCGCACACGCCACCCACCACTTCTTCGTTGGCAAGGACGCACTTGCAGGAGGTGCACCAGTTCACGGGCATGGAGGTTTTGTAGGCCAGACCCTTTTCAAAAAGTTTTAGGAAAATCCACTGGGTCCACTTGTAATACTCCGGATCGGTGGTGTTTATCACCCGATCCCAATCGAAGGAGTAGCCCAGCATTTTCAGCTGCTTTGTGAAGTTTTCGACGTTATCGTGGGTGACGGTGGCGGGGTGGATGTGGTTTTTGATGGCGTAGTTCTCCGTGGGCAGGCCGAAGGCATCGTAGCCCATGGGGAAGAGGACGTTATAGCCGTCCATCCGCTTTTTACGCGCCACAACATCCATGGCGGTATAGGGGCGGGCGTGGCCTACATGGAGGCCTTGGCCGGAGGGATAGGGAAACTCCACCAGACCGTAAAACTTGGGTTTTTCGCCCCCGTTTTGGCAGGCATCGGTGTGTTCTTCCTGCCACTTCTTCTGCCATTTTTGTTCAATGGCGGTAAATTCATACTTCAAAATTTGGCACTTCCTTGCGCCCCGCAACAGGGCTTTTTTAGTTTGCGACCACGATGTCTTTAAGGTCTAAGGGGAGAGCATCCCCCCAGAGCTTTTCAAGGTTATAGAACTCACGGGCTTCTTCGTTGAAAATGTGCACGACCACACAGCCGAAGTCTAAGAGCACCCAAGTGCCGCCGCGGTGGCCCTCGATGTGGAGAGGGGGCTCGCCCAGCTCCTTGAGGACGTGCTCACAGTAGTCCGCCAGGGCGCTGATTTGGGTGGTGGAGGTGGCGGAGCAGATGACGAAGAAGTCTGCAAGGCTGGTTAAATCGGTTGTCTCTAGGGCGCGGATATTCTGGCCTTTTTTATCGTCCAATGCCTTGACGGCTGCGATGGCGATTTCTCTTGGTGTCATAAAGTGACCTCTAGCTTTCATTTTTTAAGTGGGGACTCCCTCGGGAGGGGTGGGGATAGGGGGCGCGTCCGGCGTGGGTGTCACTACCGGGGGTTCTGACTCTACGGGGGTGTCGGAGGGGAGGGGCGACGATGTCGCCGGAGGGGTTTCCGTGGGGGGCGCGGAAGTGACAGGCTCACTGACCGCGGGGGTTGGGGTAACGGCAGGGGGCGGGGTGGGCTTGGGCTTATTGACGACGCTCCCTGCATTTTTGTCCCGAACGGTGCCGTTGGAGGAGAAGAGCCGACCGTTGTTATCCACAATCATGTGGTCCACTTGATCGGGTGTGACAGAGTCTTGATAGGGGTTGAAACTCTCGTTAACCAGGGCCAGCAGCTCATCGGTTTTGGGGGTGACGTAGCTGGTGCCGTGCCAAGGGGCGTTGTTGTTGGGCATACTGCAGAACAGGAGATTTTCCGACTTGAAGCCGCCTAAAATCATCTGCTCGGCAAACCACGCCAGGTTCCCCATGGAGAGGTCGGTATCCACGTTTTCATTGAAAATTTTCAGATAGTCCGGGTATTTCGTGGCGATGTTTTTGATTTGGAGACATTCCTTCAAAAGGGCTTTCAGCAATCCCTGTTGGGTTTCGATGCGGCCCAAATCGCCATTGGCATAGCCCGCCATCTGGCCGTTTACCACGTTATCGTGGCGGTAGCGCACCACCTGCATGGCATCGCTGCCGGAGAGGTGACGGAACCCCTTTTTCTGATGGATGGAGAGGCTTTGGTAGGGGTCTTCGTAGTTCATGTCACGGGGGACATCGAAGTCTACGCCGCCCACGGCATCTACCAGCTTGCCGAAGGCCTCCCACTCCACCGCCACATAGAAGTCGGGGCGGTAGCCCACCAATTCGCCCACAAAGTCCTTCATATAATCGGTGCTGTTCTTATCGTAATAAGGGGCAAAATTATAGACGGCGTTCAGCTTTTTGATGTTCCAGGGGGCGTTCACCATGGTGTCTCTCGGCAGGCTCATGACGGCGATTTTCTGATTGGTCACGTCGTAGGTGGTGAGCATCATGGTGTCGGTATTTCCGCCGCCGCCGGTGTCCTTGCCGAACAAAAGGAAGGTATAGACTCCCTTTTTACGGTCTCCACCCACGCCTGTGGGCGCGTCGCTCTCCCCCACCACGGGGGTATTGACCGGCACTTTGGGGATATCCGGTGCCTTGGCCCAGAGGCGGTAGGCGATGAAGGCTACAATAATCACGGAGGCCACCGCCACTAGGGCAATGAGCACACGTTTCATAATAATCTGCTGCTTTGTCAGGTTTTGATTGTCCCACTTGTGTGGTTTCGATGATTTTTCTAGGCGTTCTCCGCCTTTTTTATGTTCGCTCATTGTCTCGTCCCTTTCAAAAAGTCACGCGCCGCAAGGGTGTTGTGGTGGACCGGGTTCCCCCGCTCCTCCATCTCGGCCACTGACATTTCGCAGCCCAGCAGCACCGCTGCGTCTAAATCTTGATATGCCAGCTCCCGCAGCCGTTCTACACCCTCAAAGTCCCGGGTGGGTTCCATGTAATCCGCGATGTAGAGGATTTTTTCCAGCAGGGTCATATCGGCTTTGCCGGTGGTGTGATAAAAAATGGCATCTACCACTGCCGGGGGTTCGCCAAACACATTTTTGGCTAGAGCCGCGCCGGTTTTGGAATGGAGCAGCTTTACCGCCCTCTGTTCCAACGGATCTAACATAATATCATATTTTTTGCAGAGTTGCAACTGCTCTGTGAGGTCCAAATATTTGGTGCAGTCGTGCAAAATGCCCCCTCGCCGGGCGGCGGTTTCGTCGGCACCCCACCGTTTGGCAAGGCGCACCGCCTCCTCCTCTGTGCCTCTGATATGGCGCAGACGCTTGGCCTTCACCATGGAATAGGACACGGCCCGGAGGTCGTCGTCCGAGAGGTGCCTTAAGTCCTTTTGGGTGCCGTAGAGGTGATTTTTGAGGATGTAGCCGTAGACCGGGAGCCAGAAATCGTCGGCGGTACCGGGGACGTTATCCCGCAGTTTTTTCCGCAACTCGGTGGAGGAAATGTCGGTCATTTGGGGGAGCTGGATGGCCCGGGCGTGGGTGCCGTATCTGTCGTGGAGGTACTGCACCTGCCGGTCTAGCAAATCGCCGTTGTCGGCCTCTGTCCGGGCAAAACCGCAGAGGGAGGCGTATTTGAGAATCTCCTCCGGCTGGTGCCACATCTGGAAGGTTAAAAACATATCGGTGCCCATGAGCAGAATCAGTTCATCCTCCGGATAACGGTCATGGAGGGCTTTCACCGTTTCGGCGGTATAGCTTTTGCCGTCACGGGTCAGCTCCATAGCGTCCACCGTCACCCTATCCCCCGCCCCCATGCCGTCCGCCATGAGGCGGAGCATTTCCAGACGGCACTCCGGGGCGGCACTGTCTTGAGGGAGGTCTTTATGGGGGGGCAGTCGGGCGGGAATGAGCACAAGGCTATCCAAATTCAGCAGCGACAGCGCGCCGCAGGCCGCCTGAAAGTGGCCCAGATGGGGCGGGTCAAAGGTGCCGCCATAGATGCCGATTTTCATAAAATTCCCTCCCGTGATGTTCTTTTTTTACTTGACGAGAACGATACGCAGGGCTTTGTCCTTGGTATGGCTTTGACGATAAAGGACGCATTTTGTTCCGATGACCTGCACCACGTCGCTGCGGGTGGAGGCGGCCAGTGACTCGGCGGCCTCACGGACGGTGAGGGGGCAGGTTTCCAGCACCTTGCATTTGATGAGTTCGCGGGCCTCGAGAGCTGTGGTGGCCTGCTGGATGGTGTTTTCGCTGATGCCCTCCTTGCCCACGGTGAGGATGGTGTCGGCGGTGTTGGCGATGCCACGCAGCTGGGCGCGCTGTTTACTGGTTAATTCCATAAAAATCTCCTTACGTTTTGCTTAGATATGCTTTTAATTTTTCTTCAAACTGGCGCAGGGCGTTGCCCCGGTGGGAGATGGCGTTTTTCTCCTCCCCTGTCAGTTGGGCGAAGGTCTTTTTGAGAGGCGGGAGGAAAAAGATGGGGTCGTACCCGAAGCCGTTTTCCCCTTGGGGGGCGTAGGCAAGGGTGCCGGGGCACTCGCCACGGGCGGTAATATCCGTGCCGTCCGGGAAACTGCAGCAGATGGTGGAGACGAATTTCGCCTTGCGGTCCAGCTGGCCGGACATAGCCCCCAGCAGCAGGCGGTAGCGTCCCACATCATCCAACTCCGGGCCGCCGTAGCGGGCGGAGTAGACACCGGGGGCACCGTTGAGCGCGTCCACCATCAGGCCGGAATCGTCGGCGATGGCGGGCAGGCCGGTGGCTTTCATCACCGCGTGGGCCTTGAGGGCGGAATTTTCCTCAAAGGTGGTGCCGGTTTCCTCCACCTCTAAGTCCACACCCACGTCGGCCTCGGAGACTACCTCAATGTCCATCTTTTGGAAAATTTCACGCAGTTCGCGAAGCTTATTTTGGTTTTGGCTGGCAAGGACGAATTTCATGGTTCAAACTCCCCCAATGATGGATTTTTGGAGGGCATTGAGTTTTTCAATGCCCTTGGCGCAGAGGTCTACCAGACTGCGCTGTTCGGCGATGGTAAAGGGGCGGCCCTCGCCGGTGCCTTGCAGTTCAATCAGGTCGCCCTGTTCCGTCATAACGCAGTTTAGGTCCACCATGGCGGCGGAATCCTCCTCGTAACACAGGTCCAGCAGCAGCTCATCCTCCACAATGCCGGCGGACACTGCCGCCACACAGCCGGTAAGGGGCATTTTTTCCAGCACGCCGTCCGCCACCAGCTTTTTGCAGGCCAGTGCCAGGGCGACAAAGCCGCCGGTGACGGAGGCGGTGCGGGTACCGCCGTCACCCTGCAACACGTCGCAGTCGATGGTGATAGACCGGGGGCCCAGGGCTTTCATATCCACTCCGGCACGGAGGGAACGACCCACCAGCCGCTGAATCTCCGCACTTCTGGGGGAGAGTTTCAGCCGGCTCACGTCACGTTTACTGCGCTCACGGTTGGCGCGGGGGAGCATGGAATACTCCGCCGTTACCCAGCCCTCCCCCTCCGGGACGTGGGGCGGGGTGCGCTCCTCCACCGAGGCGACGCAGAGCACCTGGGTGTTGCCGCAGGTGATGAGGGCACTGCCCTCGGCGAATTTAATATAATTGGGGACGATGGTGATAGGGCGCAACTCGTCCCATGCTCTGCCGTCAATTCTAGCCATAGTTTCCTCCTAAATGAGTGCTTTCGCAAACTCTGCCGGGTCAAATTCCATCAGGTCGTCCACGCCCTCGCCCACCCCGATATAGCGGACGGGCACTTTGAGTTCATTGGCGATGGCCACCACGATACCGCCCTTGGCGGTGCCGTCCAGCTTGGTGAGGACGATGCCGGTGATCCCCGCCGCCTCTTGAAAGCCCTTGGCTTGGAGCAGACCGTTTTGCCCGGTGGTGGCATCCAGCACCAAAAAGGTTTCACGGCGGCTGTCGGGACACTCCCGGTCAATGACACGGCTGATTTTATTCAGCTCGTTCATCAGATTCTGCTTGTTGTGGAGCCGTCCGGCGGTATCCACCAGAACGACATCCAGCCCCCGGGCTTTGGCGGAGGAAAGCGCGTCGAACACCACGGCGGCGGGGTCTGCCCCCTCGTGCTGCTTGATGATGGGGACGCCGGCCCTATCGGACCAGATGGTGAGCTGTTGGGCGGCGGCGGCACGGAAGGTGTCACCGGCGGCTAGGAGGACGTTCTGCCCCTGAGACTTCAGCTTGGATGCCAGCTTGCCGATGGTGGTGGTTTTGCCCACGCCGTTGACCCCGATAAAGAGGGAAATGGCGGGCTTGCCGGTACCCACGGAGGGCACCGCCTCCACGGTGAGCAGTTCGGTGATAATCTGCCGCAGTAGATCCCGGGCGGCGGAGGCATCCTTCACCTTTTCCGCCTTGGCCCGGTCACGGAGCCGACTGGTAATCTCCATGACGGTGGCGGCACCCATGTCGCTTAGGATGAGGGTCTCCTCCAATTCGTCGTAGAAATCGTCGTTTAATTCCCCTGCGAACAGTTCCTCAAAGGAATGGCCCAGATTCTCTT
>JAVXKN010000045.1:0-9814 GCA_036647315.1 Oscillospiraceae bacterium
GTGCCCATTGTGGCCCCCGGCGAGGTGATTTCAAAAAAACATCTAGCCTATTTGGCAAGGATAGGGTATAATATGAAGGATAAGATAGAAGTGGTATTGTAACTTCAAATTGGAGGGATTTTCATGAAGCTGATTTTTGCAATCATCAACCATGACGACGCAAACACCGTAACGCAGTCGCTAACGAAAAAGGGGTTTTCCTCCACCAAGCTGGCCACCACCGGCGGCTTTCTCATGGCGGGAAACGTCACCATTCTGGTGGGCGTGGACGAGGATAAGGTGCAGGCCGTCATCGACATCGTGAAGGAGCACTCCCACTCCCGCAAGCAGATGATTCCCACCACCACCGAAATGTCCTACGGCTACTATCCCAGTATGCCTGTGGAGGTGACGGTGGGCGGTGCCACCATCTTTGTGGTGGATATTGAGCGGTTTGAGCGGGTCTAATGGCTGATTTAGCAGGCATCACCCGCCGTCTGGCGGCAGGGGGCTTTCTGTCTCACGCCTACATTCTCTCCGGCGACGACCCGGCGGCGCGGCAGGACGCGGCGGAATTTCTCGCCGCCTGTTACGTCTGCTCGGAACCCGCAAAGCCCTGCCACAACTGCAGCGGCTGCCACAAGGCGGAGGCCCATATCCACCCGGACATTGTGTATCTGGAGGCCGAGGAGGGCAAGGAACTGACGGTGGCCCAAGTGCGGGCCCTGCGGTCGGATGCCTACATTCGGCCCAACGAGGCCCCCCGCAAGGTGTACGTCATCCGTCAGGCGGAAAAGCTGAATATCCCCGCCCAAAACGCCCTCCTAAAGGTTTTGGAGGAGGGCCCGCCCTACGCGGCCTTTTTACTCCTCTGCGAAAATCCCTCCGTCCTGCTGCCCACGGTGATTTCACGCTGTGAGGTGCTCCGTCTGGCACCCGGCCAGGGCGTTTTGGCGGAAGTCTCCCAACAGGCACGGGAAAACGCCGCCCTTTTGGTGGAGCGTTTGACCGCCCATGAGGAGCGGGGTTTGGTAGAATATTTGGCATCGCTAGAGGCTGGCAAGTGGAAACGTGAGGACGTGTCCGCCCTGCTGGACGAGACCATCGCCAATCTTGCGGCCCGACTGGGCCCGGAAAACACCCATCAGTTTCTCCCCCTCATTGAGGCATTGCAAACAGTCCGCAGGGCGGCAGACTCCAACGTTGGCCCCGGCCATCTTTTGGGCTATCTGGCGGCACTGACGGCGGAACTTTAGGGGATTTCATCAGAGATTCCGTAGATATTTTAAGCTGGGAGGCTTCACTTATGACCGAAATTATCGGCGTCCGTTTCAAGGCGGGCGGAAAAGAATACTTTTTCTCCCCCCAGGGCACCACGGTGTCGGCAGGGCAGGGCGTGCTGCTCTCCACCTCTCGTGGCACGGAATACGCCGAGTGCGTCCGGGGTAATTCCCAGGTGGAGGACGACGCAATCGTTCCCCCTCTGCGGAACCTCCTCCGGGTGGCCACCCAGCAGGATTTAGACACCGTTTCCCGGAACAAGCTGAAGGAAAAGGAAGCCGCCCGGGTCTGTCAGCAGAAAATTATCGAGCACAAGCTGGATATGAAGCTGGTGGAAGTGGAATACAGCTTCGACGGCAGCAAGATTCTGTTCTTCTTCACTTCGGAAAACCGTGTGGACTTCCGCAATCTGGTAAAAGATTTGGCGGCCCAGTTCCGCGCCCGCATCGAGTTGCGGCAAATCGGTGTCCGTGACGAGGCAAAGCTGTTGGGCGGTCTGGGCATCTGCGGCAAACCCTTCTGCTGTAACCAGTTTTTGGGCGAATTTGCGCCGGTGTCCATCAAAATGGCAAAGACCCAGAACCTGTCCCTGAACCCCACCAAAATTTCCGGCACCTGCGGCCGGCTCATGTGCTGCTTAAAGTACGAGCAGCACGCCTACGAGGATGCCGCCCGCCGCTGTCCCAAGCAGGAATCCTTTGTGGAAACCCCGGACGGAGCCGGTACGGTGTACAGCGTGAACCTCTTGCGGGAGAAGGTCAAGGTCCGTTTGGAGGACTCTGCAGAGCAGGCGAAATATTATTATAACAGCGAAGTAAAGGTCATCCGCAACGGCAAGGGCAAGCGGCCGGAGGACTATGTAGCACCCCCCAAGTCCGAGCTGGAGGCACGGCGATTCGTCCCGGAAAAGCAGGAGGAAATCGTCCAGCCCACCACCGCGCTCTCCTCCGCACTGGCGGATATTTTCACCGCCACCGATGCCCCTAAGCCTGTGAGACCCGCCCCCAGACCCAACACCAACCGCTCCGCCAACCCCCCCAGTGCCGGCAGTCGCCCGGCAGGCGACCATCGCCCCCAGACCCAAAACCGGCCTAAGCCTGTTGCCCCCAAACCCCCCAAAATCAAGAGCGAGGACGACAGCGCACCCCTGGAAAAGTTGCCGGTGTCCAAAAACCGCAACCGCCGCTGGCGCGGCAAGCCCCGCGGCAACGGCGGCGGCACCCCACCCACAAAAGCATAATAGGATAAAGCAAGAGGGTCTGTTTCAAACGAAACAGACCCTCTTTTTTTGTGGAAATGAGGCGGAGCAGGACGGGGGCAACGGATTGCCACGTCGCCTGCGGCTCCTCGCAATGACAGATTTGTAAGGTGGTGTCATTGCGAACCAGTGCCGCGCACTGGTGTGGCAATCCGTCCTGCCATCCCTCAAGGCCGCTCCGGCGGGACGGGGACAGGACGAAAGCCCTCATCCGTCACGCCCCTGCGGGGGCGCGCCACCTTCCCCTAAGGGGAAGGCTCTCGCTACGGCGGGACGAGGGCTTAGGTGCGACACACAGCCTAAAGCCTTCCCCTCAGGGGAAGGTGCCCAGTTCGCAAACTGGGCGGATGAGGGCCCCCGTCCTGCCTTCGTTTTGAGTTTCCCGCAAAAAAGTCCCCCGTCGGTGCAAACCGACGGGGGACTTTTTTTGAAGTTCTTACAGCATGGGTTTCAGGTCGGGGCTAATCATCAGCTTTGCGCCGGTGGCAGCTTGGACCTCTTCCACGGTGAATTCGGGGTTGATTTCGGTGAGCTCCAGGCCGTTCTTGCGGACCATCATGACACCCATTTCCGTGATAATCATGGTGACACAGTGGACAGCGGTGTACGGCAGGGTGCACTTTTCAAGAATTTTGGGATTGCCGCGAGCGGTGTGCTCCATGGCGACAATGACTTCCTTTGCGCCGACCAGCAGGTCCATTGCGCCGCCCATGCCGGGCATTTTCTTGCCGGGGATAATCCAGTTGGCCAGAGAACCCTCTGCGTCAACTTCCAGACCGCCCAGGATGGTGGCGTTCACATGGCCGCCGCGGATGAAGCCAAAGGAGGTGGCGGAGTCGATGTAGCAGCCGCCGCGACCTGCCTGTGCGGGGGACCCGCCGGCATCAATCTTGTGCATCATGTCCACTTCTTCGGGCAGGGGCTTGGGGCCGGTGCCGATGATGCCGTTCTCGGACTGGAGCATCACGTTCACGTCTTTGGGGAGATAATGGGGGACCAGAGTGGGCAGGCCGATGCCCAGATTGACCACGTCGCCGTCCTTCAGTTCCTTGGCGACACGGGCTGCGATAAAGCCTTTGATTTCAGATTTTTCCATTATGCTCTCCCTCCATGGACGATGTAGTTGACGTAAGCACCGGGTGTGACCACGTTTTCAGGTGCGATGTCGCCGATTTCCATCAGGTGCTCCGCCTCTGCGATGACAACGTCGGCGGCGGTAGCCATCACAACGTTGAAGTTGCGGGTGGTGCCCTGATACCACATGTTGCCCGCCTCGTCGATTTCGTAGGCACCGATGATGGCGAAGTCAGCGTGGAGGGGCTTCATCATCAGATAGTCCTTGCCGTCCAGAGTCTGGCGGCCGTAGACAAAGTCTTTGTTGTCCTCTACGATGGTGCCCACGCCGGTGGGGGTAAGGACGCCGCCCAAGCCTGCGCCGCCGGCACGAATCATTTCGGCCAGAGAGCCCTGAGGAATCAGGTCTACCTTGAGGGTGCCTGCGTTGGACTGCTCAGCCACCTCGGGGTTCATGCCCACATGGGTGGCGATGACGTGGGAGACCTGATGGTTGTGGATGAGCTGGGCGGTGGCGTAATATTCGCTGCCGTCGGGGCCGTTTAAGAGCGCGCAGTCGTTGCCGATGAGGGTCAGGTTCTTTTTGCCGCTGTTTGCCAGCTCACGGATGACGGCGTGTGCGCTGCCGCAGCCCAAAAAGCCGCCGAACATGATGGTAGCACCATCGGGAATCATGGCCACTGCTTCTTTTGCGGTAATGATTTTAGACAAGTTATATTCCTCCTGTTTTCGATTTACAGTCTCTCGCTACGCTGTATGTTAATATTTTAACACTTTTCAAAGATAGTTGCAACACCCATTCCGCCGCCGATGCACAAAGTTGCAAGTCCGCGCTTTGCGTCGGGGCGTTTTTGCATTTCGTACAGCAGGGTGGTGATGATGCGCGCGCCGGACGCGCCTACGGGGTGGCCGATGGAGAGCGCGCCGCCGTTGACGTTGACCTTCTTCATGTCGAAGTTCAAATCGCGGGCCACGGCGATGGACTGGGCGGCAAAAGCCTCGTTGGCCTCGATGAGGTCAATGTCGTCAATCTTGATGCCCAGTTTGTCCATGGCGTTGCGGGAGGCGGGGATGGGGCCGGTGCCCATAATCTTCGGGTCTACGCCGCCCTGACCCCAGGAGGTCAGTTTAGCCATGGGCTTGTAGCCGAACTTTTTAACAGCTTCGCCGGAGGCGAGAATGATGCAGGCGGCACCGTCGTTGATGCCGGAGGCGTTGCCGGCGGTGACACGGCCGCCGTCCTTCTTGAAGGCGGGGCGGAGCTTGGCAAGACCCTCGGCGGTGGTGTCGTTCTTGGGATATTCGTCTACCTTGAACTCCACCATTTCACGCTTTTTCTTCACCATGATGGGGACAATTTCGTCGTTAAAACGGCCGGACTGCTGGGCAGCGGCGGTTTTCTGCTGGGAGGACAGGGCGAACTCGTCCAGCTCTTCCCGGGTGATGTTCCACTGGTCGCAGACGTTTTCTGCGGTCATACCCATGTGGTAATTGTTAAAGGCATCCCAAAGGCCGTCGTTGACCATGGTGTCCACCATGCCGGAGGGGCCCATGCGCGCGCCCCAACGGGCGGCGGGGACGGCGTAGGGTGCGGCGGACATATTCTCGGTGCCGCCGGCCACAACCACTTCGGCATCGCCTGCGGCGATGGCGCGGGCTGCCTCGATGACGGACTTCATGCCGGAGCCGCAGACCATGGAGACTGTGTAGGCGGGGACGGTGATGGGCAGGCCGGCGTTGAGGCAGACCTGACGGGCGGGGTTCTGGCCTAAACCGGCGGCGAGAATGCAGCCAAACATGACCTCATCCACCTGCTCAGGTTTGACAGCACCGCGGGCGAGGGCTTCTTTCACAACAGTGGCACCCATCTGGGGAGCGGGGGTATCCTTCAGGGAACCGCCAAAGGAGCCGACAGCGGTACGGCAGCAAGTGACTACATAAATATCGCGCATGTAAAACTACCTCCAAATATTTTTCATTTTTGCCCCCTCGGGGCAGAATCCTACAAAAAGTATACACCCTTGTAGGGGGAAATGCAACCCCATGGGGGCGGGGAACGGGGGATTCTCGTCTGTCGCAAGGGGCGTTCATCATGGGGAACGCCGCGGTCACTGCTCTGCAAAAAAATATCGTGGGCGCACACATCGTTGTGTGCGCCCACGGAAAAGGGGCTGAATTTCTAATCTTTATAATAAGGGCTGTACAGCTGGAGGCCCCATTCGTAGCCCAGACTTTTGAGAACTTCTATCGTGGCGATAGAATCTGTCTGGGGGACGATGGTGACGGTTTCCGCCACATGGCCTCTCTCTATGGTACTGCTGTCTGTCAGGTAGTTATTTTGGGGCGGGGTGCGGGGCACGTCGAAATTGAAGTTTAATTCATTTTGGTAGAAGGGGGAATGCTGCTCCTCACGGGTGGGCTCGGTGAGGTAGCGGTGGCCCAGACGGCCTGCCGCAAAATCTTCCAAAACGGCGTTGTAGAGTTGGAGGGACTCGGCACTGCTGAGGGTGACGTAGCTGGATTGCGGTTCGGAATTGTTAGGATTGATGGAGATTAGCGACAAGTCGCAGGAGGTGAGGTTTTTGGCGGGGTGCTTGGTGAGGTCTCCGTAGGCTGCTTGGATATTCTCCGGGCGGTTGAGGACGGAGTCCAGCAGAGTGACTGCCGTACCGGGGGTTTCCAGCTCCTCAATGCGGAGGGCAACGTAATCGTAGTGGCGGACAAGGCTGGTGCCGTTTTTCAGGGTGTACCGCAAATCCAAAGAGGTGTAGTTATCCCCCTCAATGCCCTGAAAGTACTCGTTTTGCTGGGCGACCACCAAGCGGTGGAGGTCGCAGAGGGCCAGGATGTCCGCTTCGTTTTTCAGTTCCAAGGGGGTTCTTCTGCCGGAATCGTAGGGGTTGGAGTGAATACCGGAAAGGGTGACGGAGGAGATTTGGCCTACTGAGGGCACCCGGGTTTCAAAGCCGGTAATATCGGTGGCGAGGGCGGCGACGAAGAGGATTAAAGCCAGAGAAAAGACGGCGCAGCCCTTCCATTTGGAAAAGACCTTGAAGGACTTTTGCAGCAGCATTTCGGCGGCGAAGTACCCCACGATGCCGCAACCAAGCATCCAAGGCAGCAGGGACCAGGGGGAGGAGCCGCTAAAATGGAACCAGGTATGGAACAGATAGCCCAAAACGATGGCGGAGGAGAGGGCCACGCCGTACTTGAAAATCGGCCGCACCCACCACACTGCCACCACGTCCCCGGCGGTTTCCAAATGGCGGCGGCGGTAGAGCACCAGTGCCAGAGCGGCGAACACCACGCCCACAAAGGCGTAGGAGAGAATGGCCCCCATGCCGAACAGGCGGTAGATGCCGGTATCCGCCACCGGGCCGGCGGAAATGTTCTGGAACATCTGCATCACGGGGGTGAGGGCGGTGACGAAGGCCTCGACACCGTCCGCGCGGGAAAAGCCAAAGAGGAAGTCCCGGAGAATCTGGATGATGATGCCGTATAGCCCCAGAGCCAGCGCGTTGAGGATGCCGTAAAAGAAGGGGAGGGCAAAGAGGTTGCCGGTGAACATACAGCAGAATACGGCGAAGGAATAGAAGAAAAAGCACAAAAGGGTGACGGCGCAGAACCACATGAAAAGTGCCCCGAAGTTGACGGCACCATAGGCCGCCTGCACCAGCAGGGTAATCACCAGCACCACGGCGTGGGGGACGGCGAAAAAGGCGATGCCGGAGAGGTAATTTGTGAGGAACAGCCCTTCACGGCGGAGGGGGAGGCCGTGTATCATGCCGGCGGAGCGGTTATTATAGAGGTAGGAAAAGACGCAAACCGCCGCCAGCAGTCCGAAAATCAGGGCAAAGACCACCCCGAAGCCGTTTACCATGTCCAGGGGCATTTCATTGGCGAAGTACAGGCGATTTTCCGCCAGATATTCGGCGGAGGTGTTTGCCATGCGGAGGTACCCGCTGACCGGCAGGGCGAAAATCCA
Source organism: Oscillospiraceae bacterium (assembly GCA_036647315.1). GTDB lineage: Bacteria > Bacillota > Clostridia > Oscillospirales > Oscillospiraceae > JAVXKN01. The sequence goes on from JAVXKN010000045.1 coordinate 7,578, forward strand.
CGCCACCAGATAGACCGCCCACACGGGCCAAAAGCGGGTGATATTCTTCCGAAAAAGGGTGGGGTTAAAGTATGATTTCACGGACTGCATAGTCCTCACCTCCCAATTCATAAATAAAGATTTCCTCAAGGGTCAGGGGGAGAGCTTCCAGCAAAATGGGCGCGTACACCGCAAGGCGGTTGGTAATGTCGTCGGGCTTGCCGCGGACAATGAGCGTATGGATGCGGCCCACCTGAGCGGCGTGGAGAACGTCTAAGTCCGCCGGCAGTTCCGGCAGCTCCTTGCCCGGAAACACCACCTGCATTTTGACGATATTCCCCTGCAAGTCGGAGAGGGAACGCTCCAAAAGCACCTTACCCTTAGAGAGGATGCCCACATGGTCGCACACGTCCTCCAGTTCCCGCAAATTGTGGGAGGAGACGAGCACTGTGGTGCCGTGTTCCGCCACGTCGCCGATTAAAAGGCTCCAAACCTGACGGCGCATGACGGGGTCTAGGCCGTCCACCGGTTCGTCCAGCAGGAGATAGTCGGGCTTGCAGCAGAGGGAGAGCCAAAAGGCGGACTGTTTCTGCATCCCTTTGGACAGACGGCGAATGGGCTGCTTTTCGTTCACACTGCCGAAAATGTCCTTTAGAGCCTCGTAGCGTTTCATGTCGAAGTTGGGGTAAAAGCCCCTATAAAACTGCATCATGTCACGGGTGGAGGCGGAGAGGAAAAAGTACAAATCGTCGGGGATGAAGTTCATTCTTGCCTTCATCTTGGGGTTTTCGTAGATGGGTACGCCGTCCATGGTGACGGTGCCGTCAGCGGGGCGGTAGATGCCGGCGGCGCAGCGGAGGAGGGTGGATTTGCCGGCGCCGTTGGGGCCAACCAGACCGTAGATAGACCCGGAGGGGACGGTCATGGTGAGGTCGTCTAGGGCGCGGAAGCTGTCAAAGGTTTTGGTGAGATGTTGTACGTCTAACATGATTTCGCCTCCTTCATTCTGTCGGATAATTCGGGCTGGGTCAGCCCTAAAAAGAAAAGCTCCCGGACGGTGGTGTCAAACTGGGTGAGGAGCGAGTCCCGTCGGGCGCGGTTTACGCCGTCCTGGGGGGCGGCAAAGGAGCCACGGCCCGCCTCGGTGTAGAGGTAGCCCTCCGCTTCCAGAGACTCGTAGGCCCGCTGGATGGTGTTGGGGTTGATGGAGAGGTTGGAGGCCAGAGAGCGGACGGAGGGGAGCTTATCTCCCGGGGAGAGCGCACCTGTCACCACCAGATGCCGCAGGCCGTCGCGAACCTGCTCGTAGATGGGACGGCCGTCCCGATAGTTCAGTGCCAGCATGAAAACCCTTCTTTCCCGGCGCGGAAAACTGTACTGCCGCGCTTAATACACTTGCAGTATACTACACATTTTCAGAAGAATCCTTAAGAATCTCTTACGTTTCAGAAAAGAATTAAAATTCTGCGTGACATTTGCGAAAGACCTCGCTATAATGATGGGGTAATGAAAGGGCGGTGCAAGGGTTGAAAGACGATTTGAATTTTCGGTGCTTTGTGCGCTGTATCTCCAATTTACTCACCACCGAGCAGGTGCAGAAGATGCGGCAGTGGCGGCATCATTTTGACGTGACCTGCTACGACCACTCGATTTTTGTCTCCTACGTTGCCTTTCGGCTGGCACGGCGGTGGCATTTGGACTATATGGCGGCGGCGCGAGCGGGCCTTTTGCACGATTTGTATCTGTACGACCCCCACGACAAAACCGCCCACCCCGGCAACCAGTGCTTAGACCATCCCCGGTTCGCCCTGCGAAACGCCCAGTCGCTGGTAGCACTCACCCCGGCGGAGGAAAACTGCATCATCTCCCATATGTGGCCCCTGTCGCCCCGGATGCCCAGGTGCAAACTGGCGGTGGTGGTGAATCTGGCGGACAAAATCTGCGCCACCCTAGAGGTGTCCCACATCTACAACGTGATGCAGGTGCGCCGGGTGATGAATTACGCGTAATAACTTCAAAAAGCGAGCACCGGTGGAGGAATCCACCGGTGCTTTTTTGTGGGTGCTGACAGACCTGGGCGGCTATGGGCGGCGCAATCCTTTCGCCGTTTCACAGACCAGCAGGGGGGTGACGGCTAGGGCCAGCACGGTGATCCACTGGGTGCCGGTCATGGCGGTGACGGAAAAGACCGCCATCAGCGGCGGGAGGAGGAGGACGGCCAGCTGGAGGGCGAGGCCGATGAGAAACGCCCGATTCAT
>JAVXKN010000046.1:0-9683 GCA_036647315.1 Oscillospiraceae bacterium
CAGGCAGACAAAGCGGTATTCCGGCCTGTGCGCCCGACTGATGGGGGATTAGACCTCATCCGCCCAGTGTGCGCACTGGGCACCCGCCCTCGTAAAGCCTTCCCCTTGGGGGAAGGTGGCGCGCCCTCGCAAGGGCGTGACGGATGAGGGTTGCCGCAGCAACGTTCTTGCACACTGTCGCTGCGGCGACCCTCTTTCCCCCCAGTGTGCGCACTGGGGTACCTTCCCCCAAGGGGAAGGCTTACGGGAGAGAAATTTTATAATCTAGGTTCTCCTCATGCTGCTTAAATCTAGTTCAATTCTAGCATAATATTAGTCCAATACTAGATTGGACGGTGTTTGCATGAAACGAGATAAACATTGGGGTATGCTCCTAAGCAACGAGATGCACGCAAAGATGACCTATATTTCTGCCTACGAAGGGCGGTCTATGAGCGGCCAGATGATTCATTTGATGCAGGAGTGCATCCGCGCATTTGAGAAGGAGCACGGCGTGATTACCGACGACGACTTGAACAATGTCAAACCTTCTTAAAGCCCTTGCCGACCTTTTATTTCCGCCCAAGTGTCCCTTTTGCCACAAAATTTTGGGGCAGGGGGAGGCGGGGTACTGCGGGGATTGCCAGCGGACGCTGCCTTGGATTGAGGGGGAGTGCTCACTGCAATCGCCGGAATTTGTGACCCTTGCTGCCTCGGCGCTGTGGTATCGGGGCGGGGTGCGGGACTCTGTTCACCGCTACAAATTTTCCGGCATGAGCAGCTACGCCCCTATCTACGGAACGCTGGTGGCACAGTGCGCTAACGACCATCTGGCGGGGAAATACGACCTGATTTCCTGGGTGCCCCTGTCGGGGAAAAGCCTCAAAAAGCGGGGCTACGACCAGGCCAGACTGTTGGCGGAGGCCGCCGCCAAGGAGCTGGGGACCGGTGCGGTACCCACCCTAGAAAAAGTCCGCGCCACCTCTGCCCAGTCTACGCTGAAAGACCCCTCGGAGCGGCGGGCCAACGTGATGGGTGTGTACGAAGTGGCGGCGGGTGCCGACGTGGAGGGCAAGCGGATTTTGCTGGTGGACGACGTGATTACCACCGGGTCCACCCTCTCCGAATGTGCCCGGATTTTGCGGACGGCAGGTGCGGCGGAGGTTTGCTGTGTGACCCTTGCACGGGCGGGCGGAGGACAAAAGCGTACAAACTTCTAAGGAATTTGTGTTTTTTCGATTTTAACGTTGCAAATGGCCGCCCAATCCGATATAATAAGAAGGATAAATTGCAGTCTTATCGGCTAAACTGTGAAATAAACGAATTAAAGAACGAGGTATAAAGACAATGTTCACAAAAGATATCGGTATCGACCTGGGCACAGCGTCTATTTTGGTGTATGTGAAGGGCAAGGGCGTGGTGCTTCGTGAGCCCTCCGTTGTCGCTATTGACAAAAATACCGGCAAACTCCTGAAGGTGGGCACAGACGCGCAGCAGATGTTGGGCCGTACCCCCGGTAACATTGTGGCCATTCGCCCCCTCCGCGAGGGCGTGATTTCCGACTACGACATGACCGAGCGGATGCTGAAGGAATTTATCCGCAAGGTGGCCTCTTTCCGGCTGTTTAAGCCCCGTATTGTCATCTGCGTCCCCTCCGGCATCACCGAGGTAGAGGAGCGCGCCGTCATTGACGCGGGCGTTCAGGCCGGTGCCCGTCGGGTGTACCTCATCGAGGAGCCCCTTGCCGCCGCTATCGGCGCGGGCATCGACATCACCCTCCCCGACGGCCACATGATTGTGGACATCGGCGGCGGCACCAGCGACATCGCCGTCATTTCTCTCTCCGGCATCGTGGAGTCCACCTCCATCAAAATCGCCGGCGACCAGTTTGACGAGGCTATTATCAAATACATCCGCCGGAAGCATAACGTCCTCATCGGTGAGCGCACCGCTGAAGAGCTGAAAATGCAAATCGGTTGCGTGTTCCCCCGTGAGGAGGAGCAGTCCATCGAGATTAAGGGCCGGTGCCTGATGACCGGTCTGCCCCGGGTGTTCTCCGTCACCTCCTCCGAAATGATTGAGGCCTTTGAGGAGGTTTCCACCCGCATTTTAGAGGCCATCCACGGCGTTTTGGAGCGCACGCCCCCAGAGCTGGTGGCGGATATCTCCACCAACGGCATTGTGATGACCGGCGGCGGCAGCTTGGTTTGGGGCTTTGACAAGCTCATTGAGTCCCACACCGGCATTGAAACTCATGTGGCGGACGATGCCATCTCCTGCGTGGCCTTTGGTACCGGCAAGAGCCTGGAATGGGTCAATGATATGCAGGACGGCACCATGAATATCTCCCGCGGGAAACAGATGAACCACTAATAAGCTGACAAACGGCGGCAGACATCACTGTGATGTCTGCCGCCGTTTTTTTGCACAATCGGTTAGCCGTGAACCAGCGCTTCCCCTACGGTATAAATGTCGCCTGCGCCTACGGTGAGAATCAGGTCGCCGGGCTGGGCCAGTTCCTGCAGGCGGGCTTTCAGAGCACCCAAGGTGGGGAAATACTCACTGCCGGGAATTTCTGCCGCCAAGTCACGGGAGGAGATGCCGATGGTGTTTTGCTCCCTCGCCGCGAAAATCTCCGCCAAAAGGGTCACGTCCGGGGTTTTCAGTACCGATACAAAATCCTCAAAAAGTGCTTTGGTGCGGGAGTAGGTGTGGGGCTGGAAGCAGCAGATAATCCGCTCATAGCCCAACTGGTGGGCGGCGGAGAGGAGGGCCTTCAGCTCGCCGGGGTGGTGGGCGTAATCGTCGTAAATTTCCGCGCCTCGGAAGGTGCCCTTGTGCTCAAACCGGCGGCCTGCGCCGTGGAAAGAGGCAAGGCCGGTGGCGATGGCCTCCCCGTCAATGCCCAGAGCCCGGGCGGCAGCGGCGGCGGCGATGGCGTTTTTCACATTGTGTTCACCGGGGACGGAGAGGGAAACCTGCGCGATGGACTTGCCGTGCTCAATGAGGTCAAAAGAGGGGAGACCCAAATCCCAAGTGATTTCCCCCGCGTGGAGGTCGCCGGTTTTCAGACCAAAGGTGATGACCGGGCGATCTAAGGGCTTGAGGGCGTTCATGGTATTTGCGTCCTCGCCGTTGGCGATAATGACGCCGTCCGTCGGCACCAATCCCGCAAAGGTGCGGAAAGAGTGCTCCACGTCGTCTAAATCGTGGAAAAAGTCCAGATGGTCGGCCTCAATGTTGAGAATCACCGCGATGGTGGGGAAGAAGGAGAGAAAGGAGTTGCAATACTCGCAGGACTCCAAAATAATCGTCTCCCCCCGGCCCACCCGATGCCCCGCGCCAAGGAGGGGCAGGGTGCCGCCAATCATGACGGTGGGGTCCAGCCGCGCCGCCATCACAATGTGGGTACACATGGAGGTGGTGGTGGTTTTGCCGTGGGTGCCCGAAATGCAGAGGGCGTTTTTATAGCTGCGCATGATGGAACCCCACGCCTGGGCCCGCTCGAAAACGGGGATGCCTAAGGCGTGGGCATTGGAGATTTCAGGGTTATCATCGTGGATAGCGGCGGTGCGGATAATCAGCTCCGCGCCGTCCACGTTTTCTGCGAAGTGCCCAATGGTGACGGGGATACCCAAACTGCGGAGATGTGCCACGGTGGCACTCTCCTTAAAGTCTGAGCCGGTGATGAGCATACCCATCCCTGCCAAAACCTCGGCCAGCGGTGCCATAGACACGCCGCCGATGCCAATGAGGTGGGCTCTGGTGCCCGTCTTCATATAATCATGAATATTACACTTTGTCATGGGTTTACACGCCCTCTTAAAAAGTCTATAATAGAGCCGACAGCGTTCAGCGCGGCAAAAAAATCGCAGTAACGGAACATATCTTAATATTATAAACCATTATAGGCAAAACACAAGGGAAAGATACCAAAAGGCGGTGTTTGCATGGAAAAGTTCATAATATCCGGCCCGGTGGCTCAGTGCTGCCAGGTACTGCGCCGGGCGGGCTTTGCCACCTACCCGGTGGGTGGCGGCGTGCGGGATTTGCTGTTGGGCAAAAAACCGGCGGACTGGGACCTCACCACCGCCGCGCTCCCCCAGCAAATACAGAACCTTTTTGACTGCACCATCCCCACCGGCATCGCCCACGGCACGGTGACGGTGCTACTGGACGGCACCCCTCTTGAGGTGACTACCTTCCGCAGTGAAAAAACCTATTCCGACGGGCGGCACCCTGACGAGGTGGCTTTCGGGGTGAGCCTGCTGGAGGATTTACAGCGGCGGGACTTTACCATCAACGCCATGGCACTGGACGAGGACGGCACCGTCATCGACCCCTTTGACGGTCAGGGAGACTTGGCACGCAGGCTGGTGCGCTGTGTGGGGGACCCCGCTGTGCGGTTTGGGGAGGATGCTCTGCGGATGCTGCGGTGTCTGCGGTTCGCCGCCCAACTGGGGTTTTCTGTGGAGGAAAAAACGCTGGCGGCAGTGCGGGAAAATGCCGCATTGGCGGCCCGATTGTCCCCGGAACGGGTGACGGCGGAGCTACAAAAGACTATACTGTCGACATATCCGGCAATGGCGGGAAAAATGGCGGAGCTGGGGCTGCTGGAGCCCTATTTACCCAAAGGACAATGCTATGATTTGACGGGGCTGGAGGGCTGCCCCGCCACGGCGGAGGAGCGGTGGCGGTTCTTTTGCGCCGCCACCGGGCTGGAGATTGCGCGGCTGCCGGTTTCGCGGAGCATCCGCCGAGCGGTTCATTACTCTCCCGCTGACGACCCGGGGACGCTGGCTCTCACCGGGGGTGAGTTGTACAAGCTGGGGCTGCGTGGGGGCGCGATTAGTGCCGCACAGCGGAAGCTGTTGCAGTTTGTGGCGGATCATCCCGAGAAAAACACCAAAGAGGAGTTACTAGCCCGGCTGGGCACTGAATAGGGTGGCAAAGAGCCGGTAGTCCTCCATCATTTTTTCACGGAGGGGATAGCCGTAGTCGCAGAGCACCCAGTCGATGACCACCCCCCGAAAGTGGCGGTAGCAGAAGGCGGCAATCCACTGGGGGGAGTGCTTAGCGGTGAGCATCCCCAGGGCCTTTGCGTCGGAAAAGCAGGCGACCATGGCCTCGTTAATATATCTGCCGGTGTCGATAGACCGGGTTTCGGGGGCGGAGAGCCGCCGCTGGTAGTACCGGCCGGTGAGCTCGCCGCTCTCCTCCTCCATAAAGGTGGCGTAGGCGGTTAAAATCCTGCCCAAACGCACCAGAGGGCTCTCCGTTTCGTGACCGTCCAACGCCACGCGGATGTAATGGTCCAGGGGGGTGAAGCCCTTGGCAAGCAGGGCCTCCTTGGAGGGAAAATGGTGGTAAAACGCGCCGGTGGTGATGCCCGCTTTTTGGCACACATCCCGGACGGAAACCCCGTCGAACCCACGCTCCCGCATCAGCTCCAGAGCCGCCTGCAAGATGTGCTGTTCGGTCTGGGCTCCCTGTTCCCGCCGCCGCTCATTGTAATCCATGTGAGTTGCCCCCTTGATTTTTCCGATGGTTTATGCTATAATCATCGCATAACGGTGTTATGTGATGATTATAGGACATAAAGATGCCAATGTCAAGGAAAGAGGGCGTTCCTTTTGAACCAGCAGAAAATTGCGATTTTGACCGATTCCTGCGCCGATTTGCGGGCGGAGGCCATCGGCGACGCGCCGATTTTTACGGTACCCCTGCGGATTCGTGTCAATGAAAAGGACTATTTTGACGGCGTGGATATCACCGCCGAAGATATTTACCGCCATCAGGCGGCGGGGGAAGACCTTGTGACCTCCCTGCCGGAGAGCGGCGCGGTGGTGTCGGCGTTCCAGCAGGTTCAGGGCGCGGGCTACGAAAAAGCAGTGGCTCTCCAGCTGTCCTCCGGCCTGTCCGGCACCTTCAACATGGTGCGGCTCCACGCCTTGGGGCAAAAGGAAATTCAGGTGGCGGTGTTCGACTCCTTGAGCGGTTCCGTGGGCATTGGGGCCATGGCACTTCAAGTGGCGGAGGATTTGGAAAACGGCATGGATTGGGAAACGCTGACGAATGAGCGGATTCCGGCCCTCATCGCCGGCACCCACGCCTATTTTTCCGTGGACACCTTGGAATTTCTCCTCAAAGGCGGGCGCATCGGCAAGGTGACAGCGATGGCGGGCACCATGCTGAACATTAAGCCTGTCATTTCCTTCGCCCCCGACGGCCAGCTCCAGAGCGTGGCAAAAGTCCGGGGCACCAAGCAGGTTCAAGGGAAAATCATCGAGCTGATGCGGGCGCAAATCGGGGACCACAAGCGGTACAATCTGGCGGTGACAAACGGCGGCGCATTTGAGGCCAAAGAGGAGCTGAAAGCCAAGCTGGCGGCGGAATTCCCGCTGTACACCCACTTCTGGGATTCCCCCTTAGATGCCACCCTGTCCAGCTACATAGGCTCCGGCGTTATCGGTGCCAGCGTCCAGATTTTGGACTAAATGCAAAGACCCTATATTAAATCGAAAATTCTGCATCCGTTCCGGCAAGTTCGTGTGCGAATACAAGAGGAGTTACCCTTATGAGCAACCCGCTTTCCAAAAAGCACACGGTGTTCTCTCTGCTAAAATTCGCCGTTCCCACCACGGTGATGATGCTGTTTATGGCATTATACACCATGGTGGACGGCGTTTTTGTTTCCAAGCTGGTGAATGAAACCGCACTCTCCGCCGTCAACATCGTCTACCCGGTCATCGGCGTTGTCATTGCCGTGGCCATTATGCTGGGTACCGGCGGCAGTGCCATCATCGCCAAAAATATGGGGGAGTGTCAGCCCCAAAAGGCCAAGGAAAACTTTTCACTTTTGGTACTGGTGGGGGTAGTGCTGGGGCTTGTCATCGCCCTGCTGGCCAATCTCTTTATGGAGCCCATGGTGCGGGCACTGGGTGCTACCGACGCGCTCTACGATTACAGCGTGGGCTATTTGCAGCTCATCGTCACCTGCGCACCGCTGGCCATTTTGCAGATGATGTTTCAGGTTTTCTTCGTGACGGCGGGCCACCCCAAACTGGGGCTGTTCACCACCATGGCAGGGGGCGTGGCTAACATCGTGCTGGACTATGTGTTCATCGGTCCTCTGGGCATGGGAGTGCAAGGCGCGGCACTGGGTACCGTTATCGGGTACTCCGTCCCCGCCATTTCGGGACTTCTGTACTTCAGCTTTTCCCGCCGGGGAACCCTCCATTTTGTCAAACCAAAATGGAACGGCGGAATGTTGCTGGATGCCTGCGGCAACGGCTCCTCCGAGATGGTGACTAATCTGGCTACCTCGGTGACTACCTTCCTCTTTAACATGGTGATGCTGCGGTATCTGGGGGAAAACGGCGTGGCGGCCATCACCATCGTCCTCTACGCCCAGTTCCTCCTGACGGCGGTGTTCTTGGGCTTTGCCACCGGGGTGGCCCCCGTGTTCAGCTACCATTACGGCGAGGGGGACGGGGCAGAGCTCCGCAAGATTTTCAAAATCAGTACCGGGTTTATCGTGGTGAGCTCCCTGGTGGTTTTCGCGCTTGCCACGGTGCTGGCCGGGCCCATTGTGACGATTTTTGTAAGCAGAGTCAGCCCGGTTTATCCCATCGCGAAAAGCGGATTTCTGCTCTTTTCCGTCAGCTATCTGTTTACCGGGGTAAATATTTTTGCATCATCGCTTTTTACAGCCCTCTCCAACGGCCGCGCCTCCGCCATCATCTCCTTCCTGCGCACCTTTGTTTTTATCCTCCTAGCCATTCTCATCCTCCCGTTGGTGATGGAGGTCAACGGCATCTGGCTGGCAGTCCCCCTGGCGGAGCTGCTAACCCTGTTCGTGTCCCTCATCTACCTCGTAAAGCTGCGGGACGTTTATCATTATCTGTGATTTGGTAGCATAAAAAAGGGGACGCGCCACGCTGTGGCGGGTCCCCTTTTTTGCGGCAAATTTGCGTCAAGTATAGAAAAAGGGCCTTGCAAACATAACGTCTGCAAGGCCCTTTCGGGTTTGTAATTATCTCTTGGAGAACTGGGGTGCGCGACGTGCAGCCTTGAGGCCGTACTTCTTGCGCTCCTTCATGCGGGGGTCACGGGTGAGGAAGCCGGCGGCCTTCAGAGCGGGGCGATATTCCTCGTTCATCAGCAGCAGTGCGCGGGCAATGCCGTGACGGATTGCGCCGGCCTGGCCGGTAACGCCGCCGCCGGTGACGGTGGCAACGATGTCTACCTTGCCCACGTTCTCGGTGGTGACCAGGGGCTGACGGACGATGAGCTTCAAGGTCTCAAGGCCGAAATAATCGTCGATGTCGCGGCTGTTAATGGTGATTGCGCCGGTGCCGTTGGGGAACAGGTGCACCCGGGCAACGGAGGACTTGCGGCGACCAGTGCCGTAATGGTAAGGCTTTTTGCTCGTATACATATTCTATATCCCCCTTATTCCTGAGTCCAGGCTTCGGGCTTCTGTGCCGCCTGGTCGTGCTCGGCGCCGCGATAGAGCTTCAGTCTGCCAAGGCTGCTTGCGCCCACGGAGTTGTGGGGAAGCATACCCTTGACGGCCAGCTGCATGGCGAATTCGGGCTTGTCCTGCATCAGCAGGCGGTACTTGACCTCTTTGAGGCCGCCCACCCAGCCGGAGTGGTGGCGATAGAGCTTCTGCTCCAGCTTGTTGCCGGTGAGGATGGCTTTCTCGGTGTTGAGGATGATGACGAAATCACCGCAATCGGCGTTGGGGGTGAATTCGGGCTTGTGCTTGCCACGCAGCAGCTTGGCGGCGATGACGGCGGTGCGGCCCAGGGGCTTATCGGCGGCATCGAGCACATACCACTTGCGGACAGTGTTCTGACGGTTCGCCATAAAGGTGGTCGTAGACATATGGTATCTCTCACTTTCTATCTTGAAATATATGATCCAACAATTTCAGAGGCTCCGCCTATACAAGCGGAACATTTTGTATTATAATACAGAGGTTTCCCGGTGTCAATGCGAATTTACGCTTTTTCAGTTTGCAAAGTAATAACCTCGCATATGCTCGTTTTTTCTCGTTCATACTCTCGTTTACTCACTTCCTATTTCACTTTTTGTTTCGCCGCTATTTTGCAGTTTTGGAGGTTTCCATGGAAAAAATACTCTCAAAGGTCCGTTCCTGCGTGGAAGACTACGATATGATACAGGAAAATGACCGCATTGCGGTGGGCGTTTCCGGCGGGAAGGACTCCCTTTTGCTGCTGGCCGCCCTGGCGAAACTGCGGACATTTTACCCCGTCCCCTTCACCGTGGAGGCCTTCACCTTAGACATGGGCCACGCCGACGGGGTAGCGGGGATGAATTTTGACGCGGTGGCGGCGTACTGCGGCGAACTGGGCGTACCCTTCACGCTGCTGCCCTCGGAAATTCACCATGTGATTTTCGACATCCGCAAAGAGAAAAACCCCTGCTCCATGTGCGCCAAAATGCGCCGGGGTGCCCTTCACGCCGCCATCACGGAGCGGGGCCTCCGCAAAATCGCCCTAGGCCACCACTTTGACGACGCGGTGGAGACCTTTTATATGTCCCTCTTTTACGAGGGCCGCCTCTCCTGTTTTCAGCCCGTGACCTACCTAGACCGCACCGACGTGACCCAAATCCGCCCGCTGCTGTACTGCACCGAGGGTGAAATCGCCAATATGGCGGCAAAATTAGGCCTG
>JAVXKN010000047.1:0-9417 GCA_036647315.1 Oscillospiraceae bacterium
CCCTCTGTGCGGGTTTCCACCAGAATCTGCTCCTCCTCAAAACGGCCCAGAATGGTGTAAAGCGTAGCCGGGCCCAGCCGCACACGGCCCTTTGTCAGCTCCTCCACCATGACGGCGATTTCGGCACCGCTATATTCCCCCCGCAAAAATGCCATCAGCGTATAAAACATGCTCTCGCTGACCACCTCTACGCGTTTGTCGCCCATACTGCTCACTCCTTACTATCGAGGGTTGATATTACCTACCCAGAGTATATCATCGAGGGTCGATATTGTCAACAAAAAGATGCGCACCCGAAATAAGCCTGCAAACTCCTTGTATTTAACATAATTGTAACAACTCTACGCTTAATTTCGTAACAACCTCTTGGTATTATAATCATGCAAGAGACAGAGCAACTTCTTTTCATTCTATCCTCCAATCCTACAAAAAGCCCGATGCCTAACGGCATCGGGCTTTTTGTGTATGTGGTTATCATTTTGGGTCTGCAAAAACCTGTGGGGGTAGGGCCGCCATACATGGCGGCCGCATTCCCCGGGTCGCCCCTGCGGGACGGCCGCCATGTATGGCGGCCCTACGGGAAACCAACAGGCGCGATATTGCCGGTGACGTGCTTACCGCTCCTCGCGGAAGTACGCATTCCCCAAGCTTGCAGGGGGCTGGTTTTCTTTTCTGCGCTTCATGGAAACGCCGATGAGGACCAGCACGGTGACAACGTAGGGCAGGATTTTGTACAGCTGGGTGGGGAAGAACGGCAGGACCAGTCTCAGGTAGAGCACCATGAGGCCGCCGAACAATGCCGAGCCCCAAATGGCACGGAGGGGGTTCCACATGCAGAAGATGACCAACGCAACCGCCAGCCAGCCCTCGCCGGACAGACCCTCGTGGTTCCAGACGCAGCCGGCGATGGTCATGATATACACCATGCCGCCGATGCCGGAAATGCCGCCGCCCAGGATGGTGGAGAGGTACTTGTAACGGGTGACGTTAATGCCCGCCGCGTCCGCCGTGGCGGGAGATTCGCCCACCGCACGGAGGTAAAGGCCCTTGCGGGACCTTTTCAGAAACAGGGCCATACCGATGGCCAGAGCCACGCCCAGATAGACGAAGATACTGTAATTAAACAGCACCGGCCCCAAAACGGGAATGTCCCGCAGGAACTGGGGGAAGGGGGAGTTTTGGAAGAACCCCTTGAGGTTGTTACTGACGGAGACAAAGCCGCCGGCTTGAATGCGCATATATTCGCCCATGAACTGGCCCACGCCGGTGCCGAAAATCGCCAGCGCGAGGCCGGTGACGTTCTGGTTCACGCGGAGGGTGATGGTGATAAAGCTGAAGAGGGAGGCCCCGAAGGCACCGGCTAAAAACGCGAACAGAATGGCCAGAAGGACCGCCACAATGCCGCTGGTTCCCTCGCCGGCGATGCGCTCGTAATAAAACGCCGCACCCAGACCAAAGACGCCGCCCATGTACATCATGCCCTCGACGCCCAGGTTCAAGTTGCCGGACTTTTCCGACAGGGTTTCGCCCAGTGTCCCGAAGAGCAGCGGCGCGCCGTTAGAGACGGCGGCGGCTAACAGTGCCGTCCAAAACCCAATACTTAACAGGTCCATTACGCCACCCCCTTATGCTCGTGTCCACGGATGATGATTTCGTAGTTCATGAAGAACTCACAGCCCAGCATGAAGAACAGGATCACGCCGGTGATGATGCCGGAGATGGAGGCGGGAACGTCCATGCGGGTCTGGAGCGTATCCGCGCCCTTTTGGAGGACGGCCAGCAGTCCAGTCACCGCCACCATGCCGAAGGGATTGAGCTTTGCCAGCCACGCCACGGTGATGGCGGTAAAGCCAACGCCGGCGGCCACGCCGTCATAGAGGGTGTTATTGGCACCGGAAACCAGCATAAAGCCCACCAGACCAGAGATTGCGCCGGAGATAAACATGGTGCGCATGATGATTTTCGGCACGTTCATGCCGGCGTAACGGGCGGTGTTTTCGCTCTCGCCCACGACGGCAATCTCGTAGCCCTGCTTGGTGTATCTCATGTAAAGGAACATCGCTACCGTGAGGACTAAAACGATAATCCAGCCCACATAGATGCCGAACACTTGGGGCAGGCAGGCGCTCTCGCCGAACTGGGCAATCTGCTGACTGCCTCTGGGGGTTTTCTCCCAAGGCCCGCCCTGCAGATAGCGGACAAAACCGATGATAATGTAGTTCATCATGAGGGTAAACAGGGTCTCGTTGGTGCCCCATTTTGCCTTGAAGAACGCGGGAATCAGTGCCCAGATGCCGCCGCCCACGATGCCTGCCAGTGCCATCACGGGAATCAGCAGAGGCTGGGGAATCACGTCGGCGCAAAAGAGCGCGAAGAAGGTGGCTGCCGTTGCGCCTGCGGTAATCTGTCCCTCTGCTCCGATGTTCCAAAACTTCATCTTAAAGCAGGGGGCGATGGCCAGGGCGCAGCCCAGCAGCGGGATGGCGATTTTAACAGTCTGACGGATGGCGGTGGGCTTGCCCAGCGCGCCTGTGAGGATGGTGCCGTAGGCTGCCACGGGGTTTGCCCCGGCGATGGTGATGAAAATGCCGCCCACAATCAGGGCCAGAACCAGCGCGGCGGCACGAATTGCCCAGCTTTTCCATGGGCTCATGCTGTCCCGCTTGGCGAGGCGAATCAGGGGTGTTGTGTGCTCTGCGTGCATACCGATTCCCCCTTTCCCTCTCTCAAATGGGTCATGCAAAGACCGACTTCTTCTTTGGTGGTGGTGGGACCGTCCAAAATGGCGGACAGCTTGCCGCCGCAAAGAACCACAATTCGGTCGCACAGCTCCAGCAGCACGTCCAAATCTTCGCCCACCATCATCACGGCGACCCCCTTCATCTTCTGCTCATTTAAGAGGTGGTAGATGGTGTAGGAGGAGTTGATGTCCAGACCACGCACCGGGTAGGCGGTCATCAGCACCGTGGGACTGGAGGCGATTTCACGGCCCACCAGCACCTTCTGCACGTTGCCGCCGGAGAGCCGACGGACGGGGGTGGTAACGCCGGGGGTGACGATTTCCAGTTCGTTAATCAGCCGTTCTGCCAACGCCCTAGGGGGTTTGCGGTCTACGAAGGGCCCCTTGCTGTCCTTGTAGGTTTTCAGCATCATGTTGCCCACCATGTCCATGCCGGCCACCAGGCCCATGCCCAGGCGGTCCTCGGGCACGAAGGCCAGAGAGACGCCAATTTTTTCAATTTGAATGGGGGTCTTCCCCAACAGCTCCTCGCCCTCCGGATTCACCGGGGCATGACTGCCAGCAATGGGTTCTTCATCGTCCGGCGGAAAATAACGGACGGAGCCGCCCTTTTCGGTTTTCTGCAGGCCTGCGATGGCCTCTAAAAGTTCTTTTTGCCCGGAACCGGCAACACCTGCGATGCCTAAAACCTCGCCCCCGAACGCGTCGAAGGACACATCGTTCAGCACGGTGACACCCTCGTCGGAAACAACGGTCAGGTGCTCCGCCTTTAGGCGCACATTGCGGTGCTCTGAGGTGGGACGCTCAATGTCCAAACTCACCGCACGGCCCACCATCATATCGGTGAGCTTTTGGGGGTCCATCTCCGCGGTTTGCACCGTGCCGATATACTGACCCTTGCGGAGAACGGAGACCTCGTCGGAGATTGCCATAACCTCGTGGAGCTTGTGGGTGATGATGATAATGGCCTTGCCGTCCGCTTTCATATTCCGCAGAACGGCAAACAGCTTGTCTGTCTCCTGGGGGGTTAGAACGGCGGTGGGCTCGTCCAAAATTAGAATTTGCGCGCCACGGTAGAGAGCCTTGACGATTTCCACCGTCTGCTTTTCCGAAACGCCCATGTCATAAATCTTGCGGTCTGGGTCAATGTCAAAGCCGTACTTCTCGCTGATGGCGCGGATGTCCTCAGACACCGTTTTCCGGTCCAGCGTCCCGCCGCCCTTGAGGCCCAGAATGATGTTTTCCGACGCAGTGAGTACCTCCACCAGCTTAAAGTGCTGGTGAATCATGGCGATGCCCAAATCGAAGGAGTCCTTGGGGGAGCGGATGGTGACTTCTTTCCCATCCACGAAAATCTTTCCCTCGTCGGGGAAATAAATGCCGGAGAGCATGTTCATCAGTGTGGTCTTGCCGCTGCCGTTTTCACCCAGCAGTGCCAGAATTTCGCCGCGCCGCAAATCCATGTCAATTTTATTGTTTGCGACAACCTTGCCAAATCGCTTGGTAATGCCTTCTAGGCGAATAGCTACCTCTGTTTCCATGGTTTCCCCTCTTTCAAGAAAAAAAAGGCGGGGCTGCAGAGCGCAGCCCCGCCTTACTCAGAACGGTGTTTTGGTATTTCGCCTTAGGCGTTGATGCCTTCGATAATCCAGTAGAAGGAGGGTGCGGAGGTCATGCCGCCCTTAACGTCGCTCTCGGCGTAGAACTCGCCCTCGGGTACTACCTTGGTGTCGGGCTCCTTGGCACCAAATGCCATGCCGGTGCCGGTCCAGGGACCGCTGAAGGGATGGACAGAACCGTCAGCCAGAGCCTTGGAGACTTCGGTGAGCTTCTCGGCAGTGCCGGGAGCTGCGATGGCGGTGTTGAGGTCAGTGACAACCACTGCGCCCTCGCCCATGCCGGCAGTCCAGTCCTTGGCAAAGGCTTCCTTGTTGGCGACGGACTTAATGGCATACTCAAAGTACACAGACCAGTCGATGCGGGTGGAGATCAGAGAGGCCTTGGGGGCAACGCCGGTCATGTCGTTGTTGTAGCCGCAGTGGAATGCGCCGGCAGCTTCTGCTGCGGAGGCGGGGGTGGTGTTGTCGGAGTGCTGGGAAATCAGCTTGGCACCGGCATCGCAGAGTGCGGTGGCGGCGTTGGCTTCTTCTGTTGCGTCAGACCAGGAGTTTACATACTTCACGTTCATGGTGACGGAGGGGCAGACGCTCTTGGCACCCAGATAGAAAGATGTAAAGCCGGAAATAACCTCGGCGAAGGGGAACGCGCCCACATAGCCGATGACTGCTTCTTCGGGCTTAATTTCCTTGTTGTCTACCATTTCCTGCAGCTTCATGCCGCCGGCAACGCCTGCCAGGTAACGGCCTTCGTAGATGTTTGCGAAAGCGTTATGGACGTTCTCCAGGTCGGAGAAGGAGGAGCCCAAGTTGGTGCAGGAGATGAACTCAATTTCGGGATAATCGGGAGCAACCTTCAACATAAAGTCCTCAAAACCAAAGGAGTTGTTGATAATCAGGTCGCAGCCTTCTTCGGCCAGTTCACGGTTTGCGTCTTCGCAGGTGGAATCTTCGCCGATGTTGTACTTGACGATCCACTCAACTTTGATGCCCTCGTCCGCCAGCAGCTTGTCAGCAGCTTCCTTGCCGCGGATAAAGTTAAAGGTATAACCCTGATCGTTCTCGTCGCCGATGCACAGGAGGCCAACCTTAACCGTCTTTACATCGGTGGGCTGGTCTACGACGGGCTCCGAGGGTTTCTCAGGCTCGACAGGTGCCTTAGGTCCGCAGGATGCCAATGCGAAGATCATCGCTCCGGACAGGAGCAGGGCTAACAGTTTCTTCTTCATGTTCGTTCCTCCTAAATTTAATCCCTATGATTAACAGCGTCATGCTGTTGGAGACATAAAAATGAGTGCGTCCTAATCGACGAACTCTACGCCGGTTTTCTCGTTCATGGTACCAATCCGCGCCAGGCTCTCGATGCGGATGCCCTGTTCACGGAGCATTTTGCCACCGGGCTGGAAGGCCTTTTCAATGACGATGCCGGCACCTACTAAGGTAGCCCCCGCGTCCTGCACCAGCTTTGCAAGGCCCATGAGGGCACTGCCGTTGGCGAGAAAATCGTCGATGAGGAGGACTTTATCCTCCGGGTGGAGGAATTCCTTGGCGACGATGATGTCGTATTCCTTGCCGTGGGTGAAGGATGCTACCTTAGAAGTATACACGTCCCCGGCGATGTTTTTGGTCTTATTCTTCTTGGCGAAGATAACGGGTACCTCGAACTGCTCGGCGGCAAGGCAGGCGATGCCGATGCCGGAGGCCTCGATGGTGAGAATTTTGGTGACTTCGCTGTCTGCGTACAGCCGCTTAAATTCCTTGCCGATTTCCACGAACAGCTTCACGTCCATCTGGTGGTTTAAGAAGCTATCCACCTTCAAAACCTCGCCATCCTTGACTTTGCCGTCCTTGCGGATGCGCTCCTTCAGTAAATCCATCTATAATAGCCTCCCACACAAATTGTCTGCCTCTATGATACCAAATTCTTGGCAAAACTGCAAGTCTTTCTTGCATCTATGTGCTTGTGGTTATGTGTGGATTCTGCTATAATAGCCAATATCCGTAATATAGGTACTTCTCTAGTTTTTAGTATATCTCACAAAAAATTATTTGTCAACAAAATTTTTTTGTTTAATTTGTTAAGGTGGTTCGTTTTTATGTTCAAACATCTCACAACTCTTGCCGTTTCTCTGGGGCTTCTGGTGGCCGTTTCCGCCCCTGCCGCCGCCTATGAGGGCCTTTTTTCCGACGTGCCCGCCACCCACTGGGCAGCGGAAATTGTGGAGACCGCCTCCAACAAAGGGCTGATGAAGGGCGTGGGGGACGGCCGGTTCGGGCTGGCGGCCTCTATGGAACGCTCCGCCTTTGTCACCGTCCTCTGCCGGATGTTCTCCTGGCCCATGGTGACACCCGCCAGCAGCACCTTCTCTGACGTGCCCACAGATGCTTGGTTCTATTCCGCCGTGGAAACGGCGGTGGCTCACGGCGTACTGCCTGCGGGAGACCGGTTCCGCCCCTCCGACTTCATCACCCGGGCGGACATGGCGGAGATGCTGGTGCGGGGTTTGGGCTACGCGCCGCTGGCACCCACGGTAGCCAAACTGGAGAGTCCCTTTTCCGATGTGTCGGGGAATGGCTACATTAATATTGCCTACGATGTGGGCATGACCGTGGGCTCCACCGCCGCCGACGGCACCGCCCAATTTAACCCCTACGACCGTGCCACCCGGGAGGAGGCCGCCGCCATGCTGCTGCGGGTCTACGACCGATACACCCAGAAAATCGACTGGCTCCACGCCTTTTATTACGCCGGCTCCTACCCCCGCATGGATCTCACTGCCAACACGGACGGCGTTTCCGTGTGCTGGGCCAAAATGGAATATGACCCTATCAAGGGTGCCGTGCTCAACACCACCAGCGCGAACGGCAACAGCTGGCGGGTGCCTAAGGATGGCTATCTGGTCACTGATGTTTTGGCCCAAAACGGCACCTCCTGCAATCTGGCTGTCTCCGGCACCACGGGCAAAACCATCACCCTCCCCAACGGTACCAAAACCAACACAGTGGCCGCCATTCTGGGCACAAAGGAAAGCCGCAAACAGGCCATAGACCTGCTGGTGGCGGCGGTGTCCGTCCCCCAATACTCCGGCCTAAACATGGACTTTGAGGGTCTCCAATCCGCCGACACCTACAAGGCAAACTACACCGCCTTTATGCGGGAGCTGCGGGCGGCCCTCCCCCCGGACAAGACCCTCTATGTCTGCGTACAGCCCTCCGACTGGTACAAGGGCTTCGACTTCAAGGCTCTGGGCGAGATTTGCGACAAGGTGATTCTCATGGCCCACGACTACCGCCACAGCTTTAGCGACAGCTACATCGGCACCACGAAAACCGACAACCCCGATTCCCCCTTAACCCGGGTCTACGGTGCCCTTCGCCAGATTACAGACCCGATTACCGGCGTTCAAGACCGCTCTAAAATCGCTCTGGCAATCTCCTTTGCCAACTCCGCCATTGAAGTGGACAAGGATAACAGAATGCTCTCCACCACGGTCTACGGCCCCACCTATGAGACCGTGGCGAAACGCCTCAAGCAGAAGGACACGGTGATTGACTACAACGAGGCCTACGGCACCTCCCACGCCTATTATTACGGCGACGATGGGGAGCGTTACTCCCTCTGGTATGAGGACGCTCTCTCCGTCACCGCCAAAGTGAAACTGGCCCGGATGTTCGGCATCAACGGCATCTCCGTCTGGTTCCTGGGCTCGGTGCCCTTGGACGATACCCCCGGTCTGAATTACAATGCGTGGTCTGCCCTATTAAATGAGCGGTAGGTGATTTTCATGTCCCCCAAGCAGCGTTTTCGCGAGTTCCTCCTCATGACCTTCGGCACCTTCTTGGTGGCGGTGGGGGTCTACTTCTTCAAGTTCCCCAATAACTTCTCAACCGGCGGCGTATCAGGGCTTGGCGTGGTGTTGGGTGCCATTTTCCCAGTGATTACTCCCGGTACTATTGTATCGGTAATCAACGTTCTGTTTTTAATTGTCGGGTTCTTTGTGCTGAATAAGGGCTTCGGAATTCGCACGGTTTACTGCTCTCTCCTCTTCTCCGGCATCCTGCAGCTTTTGGAAATTTTCGCCCCAATGGCAAAGCCGCTGACGAGCCAGCCCATGCTGGAACTGTTTTTTGCCGTCATTCTCCCCTCGTTGGGCTCCGCCATTTTGTTCAACATGGAGGCCTCCACCGGGGGCACCGACATCGCCGCCATGATTGTCAAAAAATACACCTCCTTAGATACCGGCATGGCCCTTTTGGTCTCCGACGTGCTCATCGCCGCCGCCACCCTCTTCGTCTTTGACATTCAGACCGGGCTCTATTCCCTCTTGGGTCTGGTGCTGAAAAGCATGATTGTGGACAGCGTCATTGAGTCCTTAAACCGGAAAAAGAGCTTCACCATCATCACCGGGGAGCCGAAAATCGTCTGCGAATACATCACCAAAACCCTCCATCGGGGGGCCACCTACTGGGAGGCCACCGGTGCCTTTACCGGCGAAAAACGCTTTGTGGTTTTAACCGCCCTCTCCCGCAGCCAGTCGGTGTCCGTCCGCCGTCACCTCAAGCAGTACGACCCACGGGCCTTCATGCTGATTACCAACTCCAGCGAGGTTTTCGGCAAGGGGTTTTTGCGGGTATAGTTTACAGATTATTCACCGTTTCCAAGAAAATCATCATATAATGAGAGTAATAACCTACCATCGTTCTGAAAATGAAATTGGGGGTCGGCAAAATGGCCTATATCGCGCTCAAGGATATCGTCAAACGCTACCAGATGGGTGAAGTCACCATCACGGCGGTAGAGGACATCTCCTTTGAAATTGCCCAGGGTGAGTTCTGTGTCATCGTGGGGCCGTCTGGTGCGGGCAAAACTACGGTTTTGAACATTTTAGGCGGCATGGACACCGCCGACGAGGGTACCATCTCCGTAGACGACCAAATCGTCAGCGGATACACCAAAAAGCAGCTCACCTCCTACCGCCGATACGACATCGGCTTTGTCTTTCAGTTTTACAATCTGGTGCAAAACCTCACCGCCCTTGAAAACGTGGAGCTGGCCACCCA
>JAVXKN010000048.1:0-9401 GCA_036647315.1 Oscillospiraceae bacterium
TACCTCAAACACAACATAAGATTTTCTTTGAAAAATTTGCAGTTTCCCTTTACAGATTGCAATTTTTGAGATAGAATGACAGTACGCATTAGAAAGGGGGTGTCCTGCGGTGAACTTAGATTACACCAGAAAATTCAGTCTTTCTCAGGATAAGGGCGACGAGATTCGCGTCACCTTGGCAACCGTCTACGATGCCCTGAAGGAAAAGGGCTACAATCCCATCAATCAGATCGTGGGTTACATTCTTTCGGAAGACCCCACCTATATCACCAACTACAACAACGCCCGTGCCCTCATCCGCAAGCTGGACCGGGACGAGCTGCTTCAGGAACTGCTGAAAAGCTATCTGGCAAGCTAACCTCGTTTATGATGAAAGGACGACAGATTTTTCTGCCGTCCTTTTCTTTTGGTCAAATATTGGCACTCTCATTACGAGAGTGCCAATATTTACATTTAGGACATATTTTTTCAGAAATTTGTTCAAAAATCGGTTCTATACTATCCCACAGAAAGAAGATGAATGTCATGGAACGCTAGATGGTGTCGCAGTCCGTGTCTATCTCAAAAAAACAAAACAAAAATAATAAAGGAGTCGATTTTTATGTTTGGTATGCTTCCGTTTGAACGCCATGATGACAATTTCTTTGACCTGTTTGACAATTTTGAGCGCAAGTTTTTTGGCAACACCACTGCCGCCCTGCCGGACTTCCGCACCGATATCCGCGATGGGGACGACAAATATGTACTGGAGGCGGATCTGCCCGGTTTCCAAAAGGAGGACATTACCCTGGATATCAAGGAGGGCGTTCTCACCATCCACGCCGAGCACAGCGAAAACAAGGACGAAAAGGACGATAAGGGCAACTACCTCCGCCGTGAGCGTCGCTATGGTTCCTTTAGCCGTTCCTTTGATATCACAGGCATTGACGAGGCGGGCATCACTGCCAGCTACAACAACGGTGTGCTGGAGCTGACGCTGCCCAAGACACAGCCTGCCATTCCCGAAGCCCGACACATCGCCATCGGTTAAGCAAACGCTCTCCCTATCATCAAAAGTGCCGTGACGCGCCCTCGTGCGTCACGGCACTTTTCTATTTGGCAGACAGGGAGTGCCGTCCTCTCGGAAATAGTAAATAATGTACTCTTTTCCGCCCAACCGCTCTAATTTGCTCAAACAAAAGAGGGGCGGTAGCGGGAAGGGTTTTTGGGGCGAATAGGGGTAGGCCAGCTTGGTGCCAAACGTCCAATCGCTTAAAAGCACTGCCCCCGAAAGCTGACTGCTCTCTTGAAGCACAGGGTCTGTAAAGCCCTTTGCATTGTCAGACCAACGCCAGCCCTTTGGCGGCGGCGGACGCACCGGGAAAGTAAATTCCAGCACAATATCCGCACCGATGACCGGCCACGCACCGCAGCGGCGAAGCCGGTCGATGGGCAGGTCACGCCGAAGGACTAGGGTGCCGTCCTCAGGGGCTAGGGTGCCCATGAGAAAGCGGCCCTCCCTGCCACGGAGGTAGGCCTTATACAGTCCGCTGTCATCCCGGGGGCGGAAAACCGTCACCGCCGCCCGTGTCCCTTTACATTCCACCGTCCAGCCCAAAATCTTCCGCCCCCTCACTCCTTTATTCTATGCACACGCACAGAAACAATGAAGTCCTCAGCAGAGGGCTGCAGAAACCCGCTCCATCACCGCCTGATGGGTCTGGTCCAGCAGATGGGTATAAATTCTGCCTGTGATGGCGGGCGTGCTGTGCCCCAGAGCTTTTCCGATGTCAAAAAGGGGCGCGCCCTGGGCGGAGGCCACGGTGGCAAAGGTGTGCCGCAAACCGTGGAGGGTAATTTTCGGCAGGTGGTTTTTCCGAATGAAGCGGGCAAATTCCAACGTGAGCTGATTGGGCTGAAGGGGCGAAGCGTCTAAATTGGCCGCCACATAGCCCTTGTCCGTCCACTTGCACCCCGCCGCCTTCAAAACGCCCTCCTGCCGCTTTTTTTCTCGCTTCAACAGTTCGATAAGGCCATCCGCCAAGTAGAGCACCCGGGTGGAGGAGACGTTTTTCGTGGTTTTTTCCACCACCTGGCTCCCAGCCGCCGTGCGGGCCGCCCGAATTTGCATACGCTGGGCTACGAAGTCCACGGAATTCCACCGCAGACCGCAAATCTCCTCCCGCCGCAACCCCAAACTCCCCGCCAAATGCACAATCAGTTCCAGCCTGTCGCCCTGAATCGCCTCGTAGAGCTTGCGCAGTTCCTCTGGGGAATAAAAGGCGGTCTGATGGGGTGCCATCTGGGGGATTTCCACCCGGTCTGTGGGAATGAGCTGTAAAAGTCCCTGCTTCATCGCACCGTGGAGGGCTGCGGAGAGAATGGAATGATAGCGGCGAACCGTATTGGGGGAAAAACCCCGCTCTATCATCTTGGCGTAAAATTTTTGGATATGATAGGGGGCAAGCTGCTGGAGGGGAATTTTCCCAAAGGCGGGCTCTAAGTGGTTTCTAATAGCCACACGATAAGTATAGAATGTAGTTTCCGCACGGGTGGGTGCCACCACCTGATTGAGCCACATCTGAAGCCACTCCCCCACCGTCAGCGCGGTGGGAAACACGGAGGTATGCGCCAGTCGTTCCGCGTAGACCTCCTCACGGGCGCATCGCGCCAGTGCCAAGGTGGGATAGGTTTTATACTGCCGCACCCGCTCCCCTGTATGGTCTCTGCCAAAGTCTTGGAGTACATAATAGCATCCCCGCCGCTCATCAAAGGAAATGCCCCGCTCTACTGATTTTCTTGCCATATTTCTCTCCCTCTCTTGTCCACACAACTGCGGATAATGGTTATAGTATCACATTGCGCCGGAATTGTCGTAAAAAGTCAAAAAAGGGCGGCAGGTTCTTTTATGAACCTGCCGTCCTCCACAAGTAAAAGACTTATTTCGCCGTGGCAACCGCCTCTGCAACCCGGATGCCATCCACGGCGGCGGAGAGAATCCCGCCGGCGTAACCGGCACCCTCGCCGCAGGGATAGAGCCCCTCCACGGTGGATTGGAGGTTGTCCCCCCGCAGAATCCGCACCGGGGAGGAGGAGCGGGTCTCCACGCCTACCAGCAGTGCGCCGGGTGCTGTAAAGCCGTGGAGCTTGCCATCAAATACGGGCAGTGCGGAACGGAGGGTATCCGTCACAAAACCGGGCAGGCACTTTGTTAAATTGCTGGGTGTCACGCCGGGGCGGTAGGTGGGCTGGACATTCCCCAGATTTTTGGTGGGGACGCCGGAGAGGAAGTCGCCCATGGTCTGCACCGGGGCGTAGAACCGCTTTTCGCCCAGTCGTGCCGCCGCTTTTTCCCACTCGCTCTGGAAGGCGATGCCCGCCAGGGGGCTTGTCCCCTCAAAGTCGGCGGGGGTGACGTTCACCAAAATGCCGCCGTTGCAGTTTTTGCCGTCACGGGCGCGGTAGCTCATGCCGTTTGTCACCACGCCACCCATCTCAGAGGCGGCGGCGACGATCTGACCGCCGGGACAGACACAGAAGGTGAAAGCGGAGCGACCATTGGGGAGGTGGCAGGCCAGTTTATAGTCGCTGGGGGGCAGCTTCTGCCAGTCCGGCCCGTACTGACTGCGGGAGATTTCCGACTGCAGATGCTCTGCCCGCACACCGATGGCGAAGGACTTGGCCTCTAAGGGCACCCCTGCGTCCAGCAGCATTTGGAAGGTGTCACGGGCACTGTGGCCGGGGGCCAAAATCAGCGCGTCACAGGCCATTTCGTAGGGGCCGGAACCCATCACTTGCAGACCGGTGAGAACGTTCTTCTGGGTTTTCAGACCCACCAACTGGTGTCCAAAGCGGATTTCACAGCCCAAACTTAACAGCTCGGCCCGCATATTTTTCACCACGTCACGGAGTAAATCCGTCCCGATGTGGGGCTTGTGGCTGTAAGTGATGTCCGCCGGCGCGCCGTGGTGCACAAAGGTTTCCAGCACGGTGCTGCTGCGGGGGTCGTGGGTGCCGGAGGTGAGCTTGCCGTCGGAGAAGGTACCCGCGCCGCCCTCACCGAACTGGACGTTGGAGGTGACGGAGAGTACGCCGGTTTTCCAAAAAGTCTGCACGTCCTCCTGACGCTCCTCCACCGCCTTGCCCCGCTCCAAAATGACGCAGGGAATCCCGTTCCGTGCCAAATTCAGCGCGGCAAACAGGCCCGCAGGGCCCATACCCACCACCACCGGCTTCACCTTGGACTTGCGCGCCACCTTGGGGAATACATAGGGCTCCGGCACCACAAGCGCGGCGTTGGGGCTGTTTTTCACAGCCTCCGCCTCGTTTTTGGTGGAGATTTGGACGGTATAGACATACTGAATTTCACCGCGGCGGCGAGCGTCGATAGACTGGCGGACGATGGTGAATTCAGTCACGTCGTCGTCCTTCAGCTTCAGCTGACGGCAGGCGGCGGCACGAAGGGCTTGGGGGGTGCTCTCCGGGGAGAGCTTCAGATTACTCAGTCGAATCATAATGGATATTCCTTTCGATACGGGGCTAGTTTCTTATAGTATAACATAGGATTGGGCTGTTGCATAGAATTTCTTGCTGTGTTATAATGTATAGTCTATGAGGATTTAATTTTACCAAGAGGTGCTTTATGAAAATAGTAGTATTAGCCGGCGGAATTTCCACAGAACGCAACGTGTCTTTCTCATCCGGCACCATGATTTGTGAGGCTCTCGCCAAGGGCGGCCACAACGCGGTGCTCATTGACCTGTTTTTGGGATTGGAAAACTATCACGGCACGGCCGCCGATATTTTTGACCGCCACCCTGACCTGCCCGGCAAGGGTATCGGTGCCATTGCCCCGGATTTGGAGGCGGTAAAGGCCTCCCGTCGGGACAAGAGCAGCTCCGTCTTTGGCCCCGGCGTGTTGGAGGCCTGCAAGCTGGCGGACATGGTGTTTCTGGGCCTTCACGGTGCCTGCGGTGAGGATGGCAGAGTGCAGGCGGCCTTCGATTTAATGGGCATCCCCTACACCGGCAGCGGCTATCTGGGCAGTGCCATCGCCATGGATAAGGACTTCACCAAACGGCTGGCCCGTTCTGCCGGGGTGCTCACCCCCGACTGGGCTTTTGTCACGGTGACGGCGGAAAATCTGCCCACCTTGACGGATACTACCGCCCTCCCCTGCGTTGTAAAAGTCCCCGACGGCGGCTCCTCCATCGGTGTCACCCTTTGCCACACCAAAGAGGAACTGACCGCTGCACTGGGTGGTGCAATGGGCACCCGTGTACTGGTGGAGCAGTTTATTGCCGGTCGGGAATTCTCCTGCGGTGTGCTGGACTCTGTGGGGCTCCCCCCCATTGAGATTATCCCTAAAATCGGGTTTTACGACTATGTAAACAAGTATCAGACCGGTGCCACCGTGGAGGTCTGCCCTGCGGACATTACCGCCGAGGCGGACGAGAAAATGCGGACTGCCGCGGTACAGGTGCACAGCCTTTTGGGGCTTTCCGCTTACTCCCGCAGTGATTTCATCATGGATGCCGCCGGGGCGGTTTACTTTTTAGAGGTGAACACCCTGCCGGGAATGACCCCCAATAGTCTACTACCACAAGAGGCGGCGGCGGTGGGCATTGACTACGGCACACTGTGCCAGAAAATCGTCACCATTGCGCAGAAGGAAAGAGGGTAAACCCCATGGAAGCCATGACATTACGCCAGCTGGTGGCCGCCGTGGGCGGCACCCCACTGGGTGACTTTTACGACCCGGACCAGACCGTCACCGAAGTGGACACCGACAGCCGCAACCTCCACAAAGGCTGCCTGTTCCTCCCTTTAGAGGGGGAGCGGTTCGACGCACATTCCTTTATAAACGGTGCGCTGGAGGACGGTGCCGCCGGCTGTCTCACCGCCCGTGAGCGGGAAAAATATCTGCCGGGCAAGTTTTACATCAAGGTGAAAAACACCCAGAAGGCCCTGCGGGATTTGGCAAAATATTATAGAGACCAGTTTGACATCCCCTTTATCGGGGTGACGGGCAGCGTGGGCAAAACCACCACCAAGGAAATGATTGCGGCGGTTTTGAGCGAAAAGTTCTCCGTCCACAAGACTGAACTGAATTTTAACAACGAGGTGGGTCTCCCCCTCTCCCTTTTATCCCTCAACCACACCCACCAGATTAGCGTCACCGAAATGGGAATGAACCACTTTGGGGAGATTGACTATCTGGCGGATATTGTGGAGCCGGAGGTGGCACTCATCACCAACATCGGGGACTCCCACATTGAGTTTCTGGGGAGCCGCGAGAACATCCTCAAAGCAAAATGCGAAATTTTCCCCCACATGAAAAAGGGCGGTCTGGCGATTTTGAACGGCGACGACCCCCTGCTCTGTACTCTAAAAGGGACACTCCCCTGCGAAACCCTTTACTGCGGCAAAGCACCGAGGCTGGACTATGTGGCAAGCGACTTAGAACACGGTGATTTTGGCGGGATGCACTGTAAAGTGAAAACGCTTCACACCACTTGCGACTTCGACATTCCTGCCCTGGGCGACCACATGATTTACCCGGTACTCATGGCGGCGGCGGTGGGAGAGCACTTCGGCATGACGGCGGAGGAAATCGCCCGAGGTGTCCTGCGGTTTGCCCCCACAAAAATGCGGATGAACCTCATCGACCGGGCGGACGGCATCCGTATTCTGAACGATTCCTACAACGCCAACCCCCAGTCCATGCGGGCTGCGGTGGAGGTTCTGGCGGGGAGCCGCAGCGATTATAAGGTGGCTGTGCTGGGGGATATGTTTGAACTGGGCGCGTTGGCGGCACCCCTCCACGCCGGTGTAGGCCAATTTCTCGCCAAGTCCGGCATCGACTGCCTGGTAGCCATCGGCGATTTGGCACGGCACATTTACGATGCCGCCGAAACCGCCCAGGTGCCTGAGGTGTACTGGTTTGCCACCCGGGAGGAGGCACTGCCGGTACTGCGGCAGGTGGTGAAGAAAAACGCCACCATTCTGGTCAAAGCCTCACGGGGCATGGCCTTTGAAAAAATTGTAGAAGACTTAAAAGGGATGACCCAGGACCCTTAACAGGAGCTTGTAATGATTGATATTTCCGTATCCAATCTTGAAATGGAATTTGAGGTTGGCAAAAAACTATTAAACGGCCTCTCCTTTCAGGTGGATCGGGGGGAACGGGTGGGTCTGCTGGGGAAAAACGGTGCCGGCAAAACCACCCTGTTCAAAATTCTCACAGGGGAACTGGAATGTGACGGCGGCGAGATTGCCATCGCCTCCAACCAGCGACTAGGCCTCATTTCACAGATTCCCGTCTACCCGCCGGAATTCACCGTGGAGGACGTGCTGGCCGCCGCCTTTAACCGCCTCAAAGACATGGAGGGGGAAATGGCGGCACTCACCGCCCAGATGGCCCACGACACCGACCCCAACCTCTTAAAACGTTACGGTACCCTCTCTGCCGCTTTTGAGGCGGCGGACGGGTACGACACCAAAACCCGCCTGAATAAAGTCGCCGCCGGTCTGGGGATTCCAAACGAAATGCGGCAGCAGCTTTTCTCCGCCCTCTCCGGCGGGGAGAAAACCCGGGTGAATTTGGCAAGGCTCATTTTGGAGGACACCGACATTCTCCTCTTAGACGAACCCACCAACCATCTGGACCTCCACGCCACCGAGTGGTTGGAGGAGTACCTCTCCAAGTACAAGGGGACAGTTTTAACCATCTCCCATGACCGTTACTTTCTGGACCGGGTCATCTCCCGTGTCATTGAAATTGCCGACGGCAAGGCGGAGTTTTACAGCGGGAATTACAGCTTTTATGTCGTTGAAAAAGAGGCGCGATACACCGAGAAACTCAAGCAGTTTGAAAAGGAACAGGCGAAAATCAACCAGCTTCAAGAGGCGGCGGACAAACTCCACCTCTGGGCCATGATGGGCAATGACAAACTCCACAAGCGGGCCTTTTCCATGGAAAAGCGGATGGCAAAAATGCGTACCACCGACAGACCCACCAAGGAGCGGGCCATGACCGCCAAGTTCGGTGAGCGGGAGTTTAACGGCGACGAAGTGATGACCATCGCAAACCTCAGCATGGGTTTTGGGAAGCGAAACCTCTTCCACGACGTGAATTTAGAGGTATTGGGTGGCGAGCGGATTGCCCTTTTGGGCGATAACGGCACGGGCAAGTCCACCTTTCTCAAAATCGTGCTGGACGAACTACTCCCCGAAGGCGGCACCATCCGACTGGGCCCCACCGTTAAAATCGGCTATCTGCCCCAAATTGTAAAATTCGACAGACCTGACCGCAACCTGGTGGACACCATGCTCTACGGCTGCAACTGCAGCACCCAAGAGGCGCGGGACAGGCTGGCAGCCTTCCAGTTTCGGGGGGAGGACGTTTTCAAAACCGTCTCCGCACTCTCCGGCGGCGAGCAGAGCAGACTGCGGCTTTGTATGCTCATGGACGAGAAAATCAACCTCTTAATTTTGGACGAGCCCACAAACCACTTAGACGTAGCGTCCCGGGAGTGGATGGAGGAGGCGGTGGAGACCTACGACGGCGCGCTCCTCTTCGTCTCCCATGACCGGTACTTTATCAGCCGCTTTGCCACCCGCATCTGGGTGCTGGAGCACCAAAACATCACCGACTTCGAGGGCACTTTTGAGGAATACAACAGTTGGAAAGCCCAGAAAAATGTGCCCCTCCCACAGAAAAAGTCCCCGGAGCCGCCCAAGCCCAAAAAGGAACGGCCCAAACGCACCGGGGGCACCAAGGGTCTGGAAAAGGAACTGGCTACCGCCGAGCGTGAAGTTGCCAAGGCGGAGGAAAAAATGTATGACCTGACCCAAGACATTGAGGAGGCCTCCAGCGACTACTTAAAGCTTCAGGAGCTCTATGCCGCCCGGGAGACTTTGGAGGACGAAATCCGCAATCTGTACGCCCGCTGGGAAACATTATCTGCCGAATTGGAGGAGTTTCAAGATGAATCGGGGAAACTATAAGGGAGCCCATACCCCACTTCTCATGTGGATTGTAGGGCTTATCGTCATCTTTCTGCTTTTGGCATTTGCCACCGTGGAACTCATCATTAACTTCGGCGGTAAAACCAGCATCACCGGCAACGAAAAGGTCATGGTAATCCTGGGTGCCCAAGTGAAGACCAGCGGCCCCTCCGTTTTGCTCAAGGACCGGCTGGACACCGCCCTCACCTATCTGAATGCAAACCCCACACTTACCGTAGTAGTATCAGGGGGTCAGGGGGACAACGAGCCCGCCACAGAGGCCTCCGTGATGCGGGATTATCTGGTGGAAAACGGCTATCCTACGGAGCAGATTCTTTTGGAAGACACCTCACGGAACACCGCCCAGAACCTTCAGAACACCGTGGCTCTCTTAAAGCAGCAGAACATTGACG
>JAVXKN010000049.1:0-4346 GCA_036647315.1 Oscillospiraceae bacterium
GGTTATTGACATATGCCAATAATGAGATTATAATAGCACTATCAAATCATCTGGGAGGCACTTATGAAAATTGCAGTTACCTATGAAAACGGCCAGGTTTTTCAGCATTTCGGCCATTGCGAAAACTTCAAAATTTACACCGTAGAGGGTGGCGCGCCGGATAACGGCACAGTGGTCAGCGCGGTGGGCAGCGGTCACGGTGCACTGGCGGGCTTTCTAAAAGCCCATAGCGTTGACACTCTGATTTGCGGCGGCATTGGGGGCGGCGCGCGGATGGCTCTCGCCGACGCGGGCATTGAGCTTTTCCCCGGTGTCACCGGCGACGCGGACAAGGCGGTAGCCGCCCTCCTCACCGGCACCCTCCGCTTTAACCCGGACACCCTGTGTAATCATCACCACGAGGGCGAGGGTCACGACTGCGGCAGTCACTCCTGCGGCGAAGACAAGCACGGCTGCGGCGGCAATCACTAGATTCCAAAGCTTTGAAAAAGTGGGCAAGACGCTGGTGCGTCTTGCCCTCGTTTTTTCCATAAAAATGCCATTTACCGATGGATATACACTGTTTTCATGGGTTTTACCCCACTATTTTTGTGGGTTTTACCACTTGCGGCTACCGAAATCATGCTGTATAATACTGATACAATCTAAAAGAGGAGGTGTTGCGATTTATGAACAATAAGCGCGTACAAGCCACAGACGTTGACGAATTAATTTTCGGCATGGGCGAAACGACCATCATCAGCGAGCGTTAGGACTACTGGCAAGGAAGAATTCCACACCATGTTCGGTGTGGCTTTTTTGTTTTTATGGATAGATTTAAGGGCATAGCCCCTACCAAGTGTTTAACATGATGGCATAATTTACTCGTAAACAGATTCCCTAGTGGCAATGAAAAAGAATGAGGATTTGGGCAACTGCCCAAATCCTCATTCTTTTTACTTATTTCTGCTTTTTGGCGACCTTACGCGCTTTTTTCTCCGCCTTGCGGGCACGGTTGGCTGTTTTAATGCGCAGTGCCAGTGACGCGCCGTTGGTTTTTACCTCTTCCAGACGCTCTGCAAAGGTCTGGGAGGACATGGTGTCGTAGCTTCTGCGGAAACGGCGGCTCCGCCGCTCTGCGGAGGCCAAAACCTCGTCGTAACGGGCCTTCAGCTTTTTGGCTGACTCGTTCATGGGGGCGGGCACCGCCGCGCCGACGGCACTCCAGGAGGCGGACAGACGGTCGGAAAGGTCCTCCTTGGCGGCATCCCAACGGCCGGAAATATCGTCCTTGGCGGCATCGAATTTGTCGCCCAGTTCGGCTTTCCCCAGAGCCAGCTGCAGCTGCAGTTCCTGACTCACCGCGTCCAGCTTCGCCATCAGCCTGGTGATGAGGGCCAACTCACGGATGGTGATGACCGCATCCACAATCAGCAGGACGAAGCACACGCCGATGATGGAATATCGGGCCCAGTCCGGCAGCAGACCCACAAGGTGCTCTACCGTGGGGTGAATCCAAAAGATGGCGGCGTAGGACAAAAAGCCCCAAACCAGACACACCCGCAAGCAGATGCGGCCCTTGATATTGAATTTGTATTTGCTGTAATCCCAGTATTTGATGTGGGTGGTGGTCTCTAAAAACCAGCCCACAAAATACTCCCAGGCGGACATGGTGATGGTAGCTACCACATAGAAAACCACCAGATTGTCGGCGAAGGGCTTAAAGAAAATCAGCATCAGTAGCACACCCACGCCGTAGATGGGGCAAAGCGGGCCGTACAGAAAACCGCGCGCTACAAAGTGCCGGGCAACAAGGGAGCAGTATGTTGTCTCCATGGCCCAGCCCAAAAAGGAATAGATGATAAAATAGAAAAAAAGTAACGTGATAGGAAAGCCAAACAGCACGGGTTCCAAGGGTTACTCCTCCTCGTATTCTTTGAGTAGTACGGACAAAATGCCGTTATAAATCTCCTCCGGGTGGCTGCGAAACCGCTCCCCCATGGTCTGGGCCTGACTCTCGGTGGCGGTCATCAGCTCTACGGTTAAGAGGTTTGCCATATTGTCGTCCAGGGAAATTTTGAGGGTGCAGGTGCCGTCCTCACGGGGGAGAATCTCTGACCGCACCTGGGCATCCCGACGGAGGACGGAGTTCATTTTCGCCACATTGCGGTCGCACTTGGCCCGAATCACCGAGGAGAGACTGGTCTCGCACACGCCGCCATTACTGCGGCCCTTGTCGGTGATGGCATAGTGCTCGTCCTCTAAGGTAAGATGCCCGCTGGACACCAATTCATTCAGTGCCTCGGAAAACTGAAAGTAATCCACACCCTCGTCGCAGAAGGCAAGCTCCGTGAGGGCAGGTAAATCTATGGGGGTCGCCACTCGTGCCATCAGGTAGAGAAGTAGCAGCTTGATGTCCAGCTTGTCGTGAATAAATCCGTACCGCGCCACAGCCCTCTCCCCTTTCTCTCTTGGTTTCAACCAATATGTTATTATACAGAACTTTCCCACAAAGGACAAGGGGCATTTTGCTGATTTTTCCCCCATCGGGGAAAACGCCTCCACCCAAACACGGTGGAGGCGTTCCTGTTCTGTTTTTGATTTTTCTTTAGAACTGAGACAGCGTTTCCCGGAAAATGTCCAGCCCTCTGTCCAACTCCTCGGTAGAAATCACCAGCGGTGGCAGTAGCCGCAGGGCGGGCCCCGCGGTCAGCACCAGAAGTCCGTTTTCAATGAGCGCGGCGGCCAGCTCCTTGTTGGTACGCTCACCCACCACCTCAATGCCAATCATAAGCCCCATGCCACGGGTCTTTCCGATACAGGGCAGGTTCATCTCCTCGATGCTCCTGCGGAGATAGTCCCCTTTTTCCTGCACAGCAGCCAGAAAATCCTCGTCTAAAATGTCCAGCACCGCGCAGGCGGCAGCGCAGCAGATGGGGTTGCCGCCGAAGGTGGTGGCGTGGGTGCCGGGGGTAAACACATTTCTGCACTTCTCCCCCGCCATGACACCCCCCATTGGGAGACCGCCGGCAATCCCCTTGGCGAAGGAGACGGCATCCGGGAGCACGCCGTACTGCTGGTAGGCGAACAGGGTACCTGTGCGGCCTACGCCGGACTGGACCTCGTCAATGAGCAGCAGCCAGTCCCGCTCGGCGCAGAGCACCGCCAGATTGTGGACAAATTCCCGCTCCATGGGGTACACGCCGCTCTCACCCTGCACCAGCTCCAGCATGACGGCGCACACGTCGTGGCCCGCCACCGCCTCAATGCCGTCAATGGTGGCCTCGGCATAGCGGAAACCGTCGGTGAAGGGGAAAAAGTAATTGTGAAATTGGTCCTGACCTGTGGCGGCCAGGGTGGTGATGGTGCGGCCGTGGAAGGAATTTTGCAGGGTGATGATGGTCCCTCTCCCCTTGCCGTACTTATCGAAGGAATATTTCCGCGCCAGCTTGATGATGCCCTCGTTGGCCTCACCGCCGGAATTGGAGAAGAAAACGTCCGCCATGCCGCTGCGGTGGCACAGCTTTTCCGCCAGATTCACATAGGGTTGGGAGTAAAACAGGTTGGAGCAGTGCCCCAGTTTCACCGCCTGTTCCACAATGGCGGAAACCCACTTTTCGTTGCCGTACCCCACGGAATTTACCCCGATGCCGGCGGTGAAGTCGATGTACTCCTTGCCCTCCGCGCTCCAAAGGGTGGCCCCCTCGCCGTGGTCAATGTCCACGTCAAACCGACCGTAGGACTGCATCACATAGCGGTGGTCTTGCGCCTTCAAGGTTTCAAAATCCACAAGAATTCCTCCTTACGCACCCCTATTAGGTGCGGTAATCGCCGTTAATCTCCACATATTTGTAGGTGAGGTCGCACCCCCAGCAGGTGGCCTCGTCTTTTCCCTCGTGAAGACAGACCTCTACCGTCACGCTGTCCTTTGTGAGAATCTCTTTGGCCTGCTCCTCGCTAAAGGGGATGGCGGCACCGTTCCGGCAGACGGCAACCGACCCTGCCGAAGAGGAAAACGCCACATCTACCGCCTCCGGGTCAAAGGGTACGCCGGCGTAGCCCATGGCGCAGAGCACTCTCCCCCAGTTGGCATCCGCCCCGAACATGGCGGCCTTTACCAGAACAGACCCCACCACGGATTTGGACAAAATCTCCGCCTTTTTCTCGCTGTCCGTCCCATGCACTCTGCAAGTGATGAGGCGGGACGCGCCCTCGCCGTCGGCGGCGATGTGAATTGCCATCCAGCGGCACAGCTCTAACAGTGCCAGAGAAAAGGCCTCAAAATCTGTCCCCTCGGTGACGATTTCGCCGTTACCCGCCATACCGTTGGCAAGGATGACGCACATATCGTTGGTGGAGGTGTCCCC
>JAVXKN010000049.1:4446-9390 GCA_036647315.1 Oscillospiraceae bacterium
GTCATAATGGCGTGAGCGGCGGCCTCGGAACCCGCTCTCGTCAGGGACTGCGCCAGCGCAGGCATCCCGCTTTCAATGGCGGCAATATTGATGGTCTGACCGATGACCCCGGTGGAGGCCACCAGAAATTCCTGAGGTTCCAGCCCGGTGGCATCGGCGGCGCAGGCACACATCTTCTCCGCGTACTCCAAACTGTGGGGCGCGCAGGCGTTGGCATTGCCGGAGTTTGCGATGATGCCACGGATGGGCCCGGTCTGCAGATGGGCACGGGTAACTTGGAGGGGTGCCGCCTTCACCCGATTGGTGGTGTAGGTGGCCGCCGCTCTGCAGGGCAGTTCGGATAAAATCATGGCTAAATCGTTTTTGTCGGGACTGCTCCCCGCTTTCACGCCGCAGTGGATTCCGCCGGCTGTAAAGCCCTTTGGGGCAGTGACCCCGCCCTCTATCTCGTTCATCAAACTATCTCCTTACAGTGCCAGTCCCGCAGTTTCCGGGAGACCCAGCATTAAGTTCATATTCTGTACCGCGGCACCGGAGGCACCCTTGCCCAAATTGTCAAAAAGGGCCGTTATCAGCGTGCGGTCGTCGCCCCCCGTCACCACCAGCTCTAAGCTGTCGCTCCCCGCCTTTTGTCCCGCCGGAAGTCTGGGCGAGTTTTCCCCAAAGGGGGTCACATAGACCACCCGCTCGCCCCCGTAATAGGCGGACAGGATATGACAGATTTCCCGGGCGGTGGGCTGGCCCTTTAAGTACCGATTGTGGAGCATGACGGAGGTAGCCATTCCCTTATAGATATCCGACAGAATGGGGGCGAACACCGGTATCTGCTCCAGTCCCGCGACTTTTTGCATTTCAGGCAGATGCTTATGGTCTAAATTGACCCCATAGGTGGCGGGGGATTTGAGCCATTCTGGGCGGTTTTCCCCCTCGTAATCCGCAATCATCTTTTTTCCGCCGCCGGAATAGCCGGTGAGGGAATAACAGGTCAGGGGGTAGTCGGCGGGAATCACACCCACCGCCACCAGCGGTGCCACGGAGGACAAAAAGCCGGTGGCGTGGCAGCCGGGATTGGCTACCCGCAACCCCTTCCGAATTTTCTCCCGCTGCTCCTGAAACAGTTCCGGGAAACCATACACCCAGCCGGGCTTTGTCCGATGGGCGGTGGAGGCATCAATGATTCTGGTTTTAGGGTTTGTCACCAACGTAACCGCCTCCCGGGCGGCAGCGTCGGGCAGGCAGAGAAACACCAAATCCGCGGCGTTGAGGAGCCTTGTCCGCTCCCCCACATCCTTCCGCAGCTCCGGGTCGATGAGCAGCAGGGTAATGTCGTCCCGCAGGGCCAGTCTGTCGTAAATCTGCAGGCCGGTGGTGCCCTCCTGTCCGTCGATATAAACCTTCTTTTTCACAGGGCATGCCTCCCAACATTCTATCCGTTAAATATGAAACCGCCGGCGGGCCTCTTCACGCAAGTTGGGTACTCGCCGCACCACAATGAGGGGAATCACCAGAGCCACGCACACCGCCACAATGACGATGGACCAGGTGGGTTCCCAAACGCCGTCAATCCAAAAGTCGACGAAAAATTCCACCCCTGCCAGAATCACACCCACCGCGCTGATGATGAGGGTGATGGCGGTGAGGATAGACCGGCGGCCGTTTTGGAGCATCAGCCCCAAAAAGAGGAGCACCCCGGTGCCCAAAAGCACGATGGGAAGTGCCAATGTGAGAAACCAGTCCATGCCATTGAGGTCTACGGAGATGAGGAAAACATACACGCCTACGGACAGGGCATCCACGGTGAGCCGCAGCCACAGGGGGAGCTTTTTCATCATCAGCGGCGGCACAAACCACACCCACAGCATCAGCGCGGCACCTAAGACATAGAGGGACCACAGCCTATCTGAGCGGAGAAATAAATTGAGCACTCCGCAGCACAGTGCCACCGAGGCAAACATGGCGGAGAGAATCAGTGCCACCTCCGGGCGACTGGCGGGCTCAATGTCCATTTTCTCCGTGGGGTAGGGACGCATATTGGCGGGGTCTACGGGCGCGCCCGGATCCATGACCGGCGTATGGCACAGGGGGCAGGCCATAGCCGTCTCCTCCAGCTCTACGCCGCAGTGTACACAATAGGGCATGACGTTTCCCTCCTTTTAGTAGGGTCTGTTGCTCTCCACCCGCACCGGCAGTCCCTCTTTCACCAAAAAGCGGAAGAACCCGCCCTCGATGTCAGACTCCCGAATGGTGCCGGCAAAGGTAATCGCCATCTGGTTTCCATAGGAGATGGAGCAGCAGTTTACACGGTTGCCAAAGGGCTGACCCAGCATGGCCTCCATGCGACTGATATGGGGCTCCATCGCCGCCGGAACCTTGAACGCGCCGGGATTGGTGTAGGTGCTGGAATAGGGCCGCACCCCCACCATTTTGTAGGAGAGGGACATGGCCATGTCCTTAATGACGGCGGGGACAAATTTCAGCACCGGGTGCCGGGTGAAATTCACGTTGGCCACAAACCGCCCCTGCATGGACTGGCGGCAGATGTTCATCCTCATATAGTGATGGACTTGGGAGACAATTTCGGGAAAGCTGTATTCCCCAAAAGCGGGGTCAATGGAGGGGCGGACGGTGAGGATAAAGTTCCGCAAAGTCTCCGAGGGGAACCAGGCCCGCAAATCAATGGGCACCACCAGGGCGACGGGCTTGGGTGTATGGGGATGGGTCAGCTTCTGCCGCTCCAAAAGCACATGGATATAGGCGGCGGTGAGGTACTCCGTCACGGACACTCCGTAGCTGTGGGCCTTGTCCCGCAACTGGTCTAGGGGCACGAGGCCCATGGTGACGTTTAGCGTGTAAAATTCCTCCGGGGTGCCTTCTGCGGGATAGGCGGTCTTTTCCCACTTTCCCCGAATAGGCTTCACCGTGGCGTATTTGAGGTAGGAATCTTCCAACTCCTCACGGCGGGGCGGGTCATTGACATCCAAAACGCCCTTTTCGCAGGGGATTGGGTGCCCCAGTTCCCCCAGATAGACCGCCAGCAGTGTTTTGAAAAACGTCATGGAACCCACGCCGTCGCTCACCGCGTGAAAGCACTCAAGGGAGATGCGGTGGTTGTAATAATAAAAGCGAATCAGTCGGCTGTCGTTGTCGTAAAAGCGGATGGGCATACAGGGGTTGTTGATGTCCGGCTGGACAAAGGGCCCCGGCCGCTGTTCCGGCTCAAAATAGTACCAAAAAAGTCCCTTTCTAATGCGGACGTTAAAGCTGGGAAATCGGGGCATGGTTTTGTCAATGGCGCGCTGAAGGGCCACAGGGTCTACCGGCTCCGTCATGACGGCGGAGAAACGGTAGACGGCGGAATAGGTGTCGGACTGGAGGGCGGAGTACAGAACGCCCGCGTTATCAATGCGGTACCAGCCCGGTTTGCTGGACTTTTTTGCCGCCATGCCTCTGCCCCCTTTTTCCAATCATTCAGATTTGTCATATTGTATCACATTCCTTTTTGTGTTACAATGTCAAGAATGTGAAATTTCATCCTAAAAGAAGGAGTTGCGCTATGAAAGTGACCCTGAAACCGGAACCCGACCAAACTCCTGCGGCAGAGCCTGCTTCCAAGGTGAAACCGTCCTTTGTCGCCAGCCCCAAGGCCCAGCCCGCCAAAAAATCCAAGCCGGACCCGGACACCAACCACGAAAGCCGCCGTCTGAAACCCATTATGCGCGCCCTCCGGGCTGTCCACAGCGTCACCAACGGCGACTCGGTGGACCCTGAGGATTTGGAGCGTCAGCGAAAAGGGCAGGAGCTTTTGGGGCACTTAGTCGCCCCCATGATTGGCACCACCTGGTCCCCCTTTGATTTGGACGGGATGCCGGCGGCATGGAACGCCCCGGAGCGGGGCCACGACCACCGCCACGCCATTTTGTACTGCCACGGCGGGGGCTACACCAGCGGTAATTTGGGCTACGCCCGGATTCTCTCCGCCAAGCTTGCCCATGTGACGGGCTATGAAGTCCTCTCCTTTGAATATCGTCTGGCCCCGGAACACCCCTACCCCGCCGCCATGGAGGATGCCACCAAGGCGTGGGACTATCTCATGCACGCGGGCTACGGTGCTCGGGACGTGATTATCGCCGGCGACTCCGCCGGCGGCAATCTGGCGTTATGCCTGACGCAACAGCTGAAAAGCGAGGGCCGCCGCCCTCCTATGGCTCTCATTCTCATGTCCCCTTGGACGGATATGACCGCCAGCGGCAAATCCTACACGGAAAATATAGAGCTGGACCCCATGATTACCCCCACCTACATCTCCGCCGTCCGCCACGCTTACGCCGGGCACATTGAAAACTATGAAAATCCCGCCCTCTCCCCCCTGTTCGGGAGCTTTGAGGGCTTTCCCCCTGTGCTCATTCAGGCGGGCACCAACGAAATTCTCCTCTCCGACTCGGTGAGACTTCGGGATAGGCTCCTGCAGACCGGCATCCCCTGCCGATTAGAGGTTTGGCAAAATATGTGGCATGTATTCCAAATGTTTCCCCTCCATCAGTCCGCTGAGGCCATGGAGAGCATTGGGCGATTCCTTTTGGAATTATTTTAGCCAACAAATTCAAAGGACGTGAACCCCAATGGAACTGTTTCTCATCGCCGTGCTCTTTACCGTGGGTCTGATACTCATTGTAAAGGGCGGCGACTGGTTTGTAGACTCCGCCTCTTGGCTGGCAGAGGTGACGGGCATCCCCAAATTCATCATCGGTGCCACCATTGTCAGCGTTGCCACCACCCTGCCGGAGATGATTGTCTCCATTATGGCGGCACTGGACGGGAAGGTGGACATGGCGGTGGGAAACGCCGTAGGCTCCGTCGTTGCCAACACAGGGCTGATTCTGGCCCTCTCCCTCATCTGCATCCCCGGCGTTATAAACCGCAAGCAGTTCACCTCTAAGGTATTTC
>JAVXKN010000050.1:0-9291 GCA_036647315.1 Oscillospiraceae bacterium
GTATGCAGCGGGTGAAGTGGGAGCTGGAGGACTTGTCCCTCCAGTATTTGGACCCGGTGGGTTATCAGGAGATTTCCGAAGAGCTGGCCCAAAAGGCCGCCGCCCACGAAGAATTTATGGCGGCTATGCGTCTGCGGATTGAGGAGCGGCTGAAGGAGGAGGGCATCAAGGCCACCGTCTACGGTCGGGTGAAGCACATCTATTCCATCTACCGCAAAATGTACGCCCAGCACAAAACCATGGACGAAATTTTCGACCTCTACGCCTTTCGGGTCATTGTGGAGGACATCCCCGCCTGTTATAACGTTTTAGGCTGTATCCACGATTTGTTTAGGCCGGTGCTAGGCCGATTTAAGGACTATATCGGAACTCCGAAACCCAATATGTACCAGTCGCTCCACACCACGGTGATTGGCCGTGAGGGCATCCCCTTTGAGGTGCAAATTCGCACCTGGGAGATGCACCAGACGGCGGAATACGGCATCGCCGCCCACTGGAAGTATAAGCAGGGCATGGCAAACCAGAATCTGGGCACCGAGGGCGACTTCGAGTGGATTCGGAAACTCCTTGAAAACCAGCAGGACACCGACGCGGAGGAATTCGTCCGCACCCTAAAAATCGACCTCTTTGCCGACGAGGTGTTCGTCTTTACCCCCCAGGGCGACGTGATTAACATGCCCGCCGGGGCCACCCCCATCGACTTTGCCTACGCCATCCACTCCGCCGTGGGCAATCACATGACCGGTGCCAAGGTGAACGGACGGATTGTCACCTTCGATTCCACGCTGAATTCCGGGGACATTGTGGAGGTTATCACCTCCAAATCTGCCCACGGCCCCAGCCGTGACTGGATGAAAATCTGCAAGAGCAACGAGGCGCGGAACAAAATCCGCCAGTGGTTCAAAAAGGAACGCCGTGAGGAAAATATCTCCACAGGCCGCTTAGGTTTCGAGTCGGAGCTGAAGCATCAGGGCCTGACCCCTGCGGGGATTGCCACCGACGAGCTTCTCCCCGCCCTGCTGAAAAAAGTCCGGTTCGGGTCTATGGACGAGTTGTACGCCGCCATCGGGTACGGCGGCATGACGGCGCAAAAGGCCGTCCTGCGGATGAAGGACGAAATCACCCGCATTGAAAAGGCCAAGGAGAGCCGGGCGGCGGCAGAGCGGCTGGCAAACGGCGGCGACGTGATTATGCCCGCTCAGGCCCCCTCCGTGAAGCAAAAGGCGGACAGCCACTCGGAGAGTGGCATCATTGTAGAGGGATTGGGCAACTGCCTTGTGAAGTTCGCAAAGTGCTGCACCCCTGTGCCCGGGGACCCCATTGTGGGGTTCATCACCCGTGGCTACGGCGTTTCCGTCCATCGGGCGGACTGCCCCAACGCCCACGAGGACAAGACAAACCCCGCCGAGGCGGGCCGTTGGGTCAAAGTCTCTTGGGTAGAGGGCGACCTGCCGGGCTACAAAACCGCATTGGAACTTTCCGCCAAGGACCGGGACGGTCTGGCGTTGGACGTGGCCATGGCACTCTCCACCGTTCAGGTGAAGGTGACAAATCTGGCCGCCCGCAGTACAAACGACGGCTTCGCGCTGGTTACAGTGGTGCTCCAGGTCAAGGATAAAGACGAGCTTGCCGCCGTCACCAAAAAGCTGTCCCTCATTAACGGCGTGATTCAGGTGAAGCGGGCGGCGGGATAAGCCCGGGGTTTACTGTCTATTATCCTATCATCAACATTTTCAGGAGGCCTTTTTCATGGTACAAGATTTTTTGCCCCTGCTCTTTGGCGGGGATATTAACGTTTACAGCGTGGCCCGTGCCTTTCACGAGGCATACGGCGTAAAAAGCATCTGCTTTGGCAAGTTCCCCTCCGGCCCCTGCGTGGGCAGCGGCATGATTGAGTACCACACGTCGGAAAAAACCGACGAGGCGGAAACCTTTTTGCAAAATGTGGTGGCTACCGCCGAAAAGCACCCGGAGGATACGATTATCGTCCTAGGCTGTGGCGACAGCTACGTCCAGCTTTGCGCCGAATTGCAGGGGCAGTTCCCCAAAAACTGCATCGCACCCTACATTTCCGGTGAGCTGCTGAACACCCTCATCAACAAAGAGGATTTTTACAACCTCTGCGACCAGTACGGCATCGACCACCCTGCCACGGTGATTCATCGGGCGGACATGGGCCACGACTTTGCCCTCCCCTTTGACCCCCCCTACATCTGCAAGCCCGCCGACGGCGTGTGCTACTGGCAGCATCCCTTTGCGGGCAACGACAAGGTGTTTATTCTGAAAGACCGCAAAAGTCTCGACGAAACCTTGGATAAGGTCTACGCCTCCGGGTACGATAAGAGTATGATTTTGCAGGAGTTCGTCCCCGGGGACGACAGCTATATGCACGTTTTAACCAGCTACTCCGGCGCGGACTGCAAGGTGAAAATGATGTGCTTAGGCCACGTTTTGTTGGAGGAGCACACCCCCCACGGTCTGGGGAACCACGCCGTGATTCTCACCGAGGAAAACCCCGAATTGTGCGAAAAAATGAGAGCATTTTTGGAGGCCCTCCACTACACCGGCTTCTCCAATTTCGACATTAAGTACGACCGCCGTGACGGAAAATACAAGGTCTTTGAAATCAACTGCCGTCAGGGTCGGAGCAACTATTACGTCACCGGCAGCGGGCAGAATATCGCCCAGTGGCTGGTGGAGGACCGGATGGAGCACAGCGACCAGACCTTCACGCTGGCGGACAAAAAAGCCCTGTGGACGGTGGTACCCATGGGGGTGGCGTACAAGTACACCCCGAAAAAGTACCACGCTGAAATGAAGGCTCTGGTGGCCGGCGGCGCGGTGTCCAACTCTCTGTTTTACGACGGAGACCCGGGCGGCTCCTCGAAAAAACTGCGGCTCATCAAAAACCAGCTGGGCCACTATATGAAGTTCAAAAAGTACTACGCACCGCCCAAGGAGGGGTAAGATGAAGGAGCAAAACCGGCTGGGCGTTATCGGCGGCATGGGCCCCCAGGCCACCCAGATTTTTTACCAGCGTATTTTGGACCGCACGGAGGCCATGACGGACCAGGAGCATCTGCCCGCCCTCATCCTCTCCGATACGGAAATGCCCGACCGCACCGCCGCCATTGTATCCGGGGACACGTCGGCGGTGTATAGCCGGCTTTTAGCGGATGCAAAACTGCTGGAATCCTGCGGCTGTCGGTGCATCGCCATCCCCTGCAACACCTCCCACGTCTTTGTGGACGAGTTGCAAAAGGAGATTGCCATTCCCATTCTCCACATGGTCCGGGAGACGGTGTCCGCCCTCCACGCACTGGGAAAACAGCGGGTGGGGATTTTGGCAACGGACGGGACACTGCTGGCGGGAATTTACCAAACGGAGTGCAAAAAGCAGGGCATGACGGCGGTTTTGCCCGACGAGGCCACCCAAAAAGTGGTGATGCAGATTATTTACGACGAGATTAAAAAGGGCGAAACCGGGAGCCGTGAAAAGTTCGCGGTGCTGGACGCCAATTTGCGAGAGCAGAACTGCGACAGTGCCATTTTAGGGTGCACCGAGCTTTCGGTCTATCGTGTTTACCACGCACTGCCGGAATTTTATGTGGATGCCATGGAGATTCTGGTGGAGAAAAGCATCACCCTCTGCGGCAAAAAACTGCGGAATTTATAACGAGGTGTCAGGATGAAACAACAATTTTTCCCCCTAGGTGACTACGTTCAGCTGCTGCAAAAAGAAAATCTGCTTGACCCCAAGCTGCCGGTGGGTGCCGATTTGACCCGGAAGGTGGCACTGGTGTCCTGCAACTCCCAAGAGGTGGTGCCGGGCACGTTTTTCATCTGCAAGGGCACCCATTTTGAGGGCAAATATTTGCAGGAGGCGGTGGCCAAGGGGGCCTTCGTCTACCTGTCCGACACCGAATACCCGGAGGGGGCCGGTGCGTTTCGCCTGCCTGTCTCCAACCTGCGCCGCGCTATGGCACTGCTGGCGGACAAGTTCTACTGCCACCCCTCCGCCGACCTTTCCGTGGTGGGTATCACCGGCACAAAGGGTAAAAGTTCCACAACTTATTACTTAAAATACATTTTCGACGCTTTTCAGCAGGCGGAGAAACAGCCGGAGAGCGGGGTCATTTCCTCCATCGACACCTACGACGGCGCGGAGCGGTTTGAGAGCCATTTAACCACCCCGGAGCCCCTGGATTTGGAGCGGCATTTCCGCAACGCCGCAGATGCGAACATGAACTATCTCACCATGGAAATTTCCAGTCAGGCGTTAAAATACGACCGGGTGGTGAATGTAAAGCTGGCGGCGGCGGTGTTCCTGAACATCGGCACCGACCACATTTCCCCCATCGAGCACCCGGACTTTGAGGATTATTTCTCCTCCAAACTGAGAATCTTTGAGCATTCCGGCCTTGCCTGCGTCAATTTGGACAGCGAATTTGCGGACAGAGTGGTAAAGGCGGCAGAAGTGTGCCCCCGCCGCATCACCTTCTCCCAGAACGACCCTAACGCCGATGTGTACGCCTCCAACGTCCGCAAAAACGGCGGGGATATTGTGTTCCATGTGAAAACCCCACGGTTTAGCCGTGACTTCCGGCTCACCATGCCGGGGCTCTTTAACGTCCAAAACGCCCTTGCCGCCATCGCCGTCTGCGAGGGGCTGAACATCCCGGAGCAGTACGTCTATGTGGGGCTTATGAAGGCCCGGGTTCCGGGGCGCATGGAGGTGTACACCAACGCCGACGAGCGGATTGTCTCCATCGTGGACTACGCACACAATAAGCTGTCTTTCCAAAAGCTTTTTGAGTCCACCAAAAGCGAGTACCCCGGCAGGAAAATCGTTATCGT
Organism: Oscillospiraceae bacterium; assembly: GCA_036647315.1. Taxonomy (GTDB): domain Bacteria; phylum Bacillota; class Clostridia; order Oscillospirales; family Oscillospiraceae; genus JAVXKN01. The sequence continues at coordinate 4,858 of JAVXKN010000050.1, forward strand.
TTTCGGCTGTCCCGGCAAAAAGGCACTGGACCGCCGGACAGATTTGGGGGAGATTGCGGGGCAGTACGCCCAGCGGGTCATTCTCACCGAGGAGGACTCCGGCGAGGAGGACACGGAATCTATCTGCCGAGAAATCGCCGTCCATGTGGAAAAAATGGGCTGTGATTACTCCATCGTCCCCGATAGGGGCGAGGCCATCCGTCAGGCGGTGCTGTCGGTAGAGGAGCCTACCGTCATTTTAATCACCGGCAAGGGTGCGGAAACCCGGCAAAAGCGGGGAACCGCGTATATTGACTGCCCCTCCGACGTAGAATATGTGCAGAACTTCCTAAAGGAATTTGACCTGGCCCACGGGCTGGACAGCATGGAAAAGGTGCGGAGTCTTTTAGACTTGCTCCCCACTTTGAAAGCCTACGAGGGGAAAACCATCGTCCTCAAATACGGCGGCTCCGCGCTGGGTGAAAACGGCACCATTGACAGCATCCTGCAGGACATTGCCGCCCTCCGTCAGCTGGGTGCACGGGTGGTTTTGGTCCACGGCGGCGGGAAAAACATCACCGCCCTGCTGGGCAAACTAAACGTCCCCACCCGCTTTGAAAACGGCTATCGGGTCACGGACCACGCCGCCCTTGAGGTGGCGGAGCTGGCCCTTTCCGCACAGGTGAACAAGCAGATTGTCTCCGCCCTCTCCTCCTTTAAGGTGAAGGCGGTGGGCATTTCCGGCAAGGACGGCGGCCTGTTGCAGGCCGGTGCCAAGGACGAAAAACTGGGGCTGGTGGGGGAGATTTCCGCCGTCAATCCCAAGGTGCTGGAAACCCTGATGGCAGAGGACTTTTTGCCCGTCGTCTCCCCCATTGCCGCCGGCGGCGACTGGGGCTACAACTGCAACGCCGACGATGCCGCCCGGGCCATCGCCGAGGCCCTCCATGCGGACAAGCTGATTTTCCTCACCGATGTGGAGGGGATTTTGGCGGACAGCCACAACGAAAAAACCCTCATTTCCCACATGACCGCCCAGCGGGCCCGTGACCTGACGGCGGCGGGGCTCATCGACGGCGGCATGGTGCCCAAAGTCCAGGGCTGTGTCCACGCGGTGGAAAACGGCGTGTCGAAAGTGGTCATTTTAGACGGCAGAGTGGAACACGCCCTGCTGTTGGAGGCCCTGTCACAAAAGTCACTGGGCACCACCATTACAGAGGAGTAATTTGGCGGGTTCGCCATCAAATAACCGGCAAAAAGGAGCACTATGCAAGAAGTTTTTACTTTAGAAAACGGCGTTCGGATTCTCACGGAAAAAATGGAGGGTGTCCGCTCGGCGGCACTGGGCATTTTTATCGCCACCGGCTCCCGAGACGAAGCCCCCGGCGAAAACGGTGCCGCACACTTTATTGAGCACATGACCTTTAAGGGGACAGAAAAGCGCACCGCCCAACAGATTGCCGTGGAGACCGACGCCATCGGCGGACAGATGAACGCCTACACCACCAAGGATTCCACCTGTTTTTACACCCGCACACTGGACACCCATCTGGCCCAAGCCACGGATATTTTGTGCGATATGCTCCTAGCCTCCAAGTTCGACGAAGGTGACGTTGCCACCGAGCGGGGGGTTATTTTAGAGGAAATCGGCATGTACGAGGACAACCCGGAGGACTTGTGCTCCGAGCGTCTGGCGGCGGCGGTGTACAAGGGAAACCCGCTGGCACGGCCCATTTTGGGGCGAAAATCCACCCTCAACGCCATGACCGGCGACTTTTTGCGGGACTATCAGCGGCGGCATTACACCCCGGACCGCATTGTGGTTTCGCTGGCGGGCAGCTTTTCGGCGGAAAACGTGGCGGATTTGAAAAACCGCTTTTCCGTTTTAACCCCCGGTGCCGCCCCCAAGCGGAAAAGCGCGGTGTACACCCCGGCGGACACCGTGAAAAAGCGCACCATTGAGCAAAACCACCTGACCATCGCCTTCAAGGGTCTCCCCTACGGGGACGAGAAACGGTTCACCCTCCAACTGCTGTCCTTTTTGCTGGGGGGCGGCATGTCCTCCCGCCTGTGGCAGGAGGTGCGGGAAAAGCGTGGCCTGTGCTACTCGCTGTACACCTACGGTGCCGCCCATCAGGACACCGGCATGTTCGCCATCTACACCGCTCTGGGGAAAAACCAGGAGGGGGAGGCACTCCGCGCCATTATGGACACCGTCCGGGACTTTACGGCAAAAGGCGTCACCGACGAGGAGCTGAACATGGCCCGGGAGCAGTCCAAGGCCAACGTTTTGATGGGGCTGGAGTCCACCCAGGCACGGATGAGCCACATGGGCCGTTCGGTGCTGGTCAGCGGGGAGATTATGACCCCGGACCAGCTCATTGCCGCCTACGACAGCGTCACAGCGGCGGACATTCAGGCCCTCTCCAAGGAGATTTTCAATCTGGAAACCGCCTCCATTTCGGCAGTGGGCCGGGTGGGGGACGCGGCGTATTACAGAGCCCTTTTGGGATAAAAAAACACCCCCGGTTGGAAGCTCCAACCGGGGGTTTCTGTTACTTTTTCAGCAGGCGAATGTCGTCCCCCACGAAGGGGAGGCCCCGATACTCGCCCTTGAGGCGGGAGGCCACCTGTGGGGTGTACCGCCGCTCCGATTCCGGCATGGAGAGGTTGGAGGAAATGACGGTGCACTTGTTTTTCACCAGTCGGGTGTTGATGATGGTGTACAGCGCGGACTGGACGAAGGGGGTGGTGAATTCGCTGCCCAAATCGTCGATAATCAGCAAATCGCAGTTCAGATACCGCCGGGTTTCGTCCTTTGCGTCCTGACTGTCCCCCAAATCTCGGGAGAATTTTTGCAGCTCAAACTGGGCGAAAATGTTGGCGGCGGCATCGTACACAACGGAGAACCCACGGCGGACAACTACCCCCGCAATGGCGGCGGAGAGAAAGGTTTTGCCCAGCCCCGTGCCGCCGTAGAGGTAGAGATTTTGGGGTTTCACATTGGGAAACTGCTCCGCGTAGTCCTTGCAGCTTGCCAGCACCCGGGTCATGGTCTCCCGGGGGGACCGGCCGTTTTCCCCCACAGCGGTGGGGTAGAGCATGAGGTCAAATTCCGAAAAGGACTGGCTCGCCATATCCAAGGTTTTGGAGAGCTCGCGGGTCTGCTCCTGGGCGCACAAAGCCCGGAGACAGTGGCACATTTTGCCGTCGTTCCAGCCGCTGTCCCCGCAGTCCGGGCACAGGGGCGCGCCGGAGAGAGCGGACGGGTCATACCGGGCGGCAACCAGCAGCGCGGTGCGCTCCTCCTGCAGCTTGAGGTTTTCACGCCGCTGTTTTTCCACGGCCTCCGCCGTGTCCGTCCCGTGGCTCAAGGCAGCGGCGATGGCGCGGGTGACAGTCTCCCGGAGGGCCAAATCAATGGCTGCTATCCGGGGAATTTTTTTGTAAACCTCGTCCCGCAAAAGGGCTTCACGCCGCTGTTTTTCTTCCTTTTGCGCGTCTAATCGCCCGTTTGCACGGCGGAGAATGGTTCCATCGTAGCCCATGTGCCACGCCTCCTAGTCTCGAAATAAATCGTCCATATCCCGGTTGAACTGCTGGGTTTTTGCCGCCGACACGGCGGTTTTTGTCTCCCGATGGAGGGGGGAGGAGTCCCCCTGTTCCACCTGCAGGGGGGTATGTAGGCCCTTTTGGTGCCAGCTTTTTAGGATGGAATTCATGTACGCCCAGTTGAGGGACTGCTTTTTGAACACGGTTTTTTCGTAGGCCAGACGGATAGTCTCGTCGGGGAAACCCATGTCCGTCCAGGCGGCGCTGTACTCCCGCTCCCGGTCCAGTGGCGGCCTGCCCGTAATGCCCAGCAGGGGCAGCAGCTCCGCCTCACGGCCCTGGAGTACCGCCTGACCTTTTAAGAATTCCTCCACGGCCTCCGGGGTGTCCAGCCCCAACCGCTGCCATTTGTAGGCGGTTTTGGAGATGACCGACATCCGGGGCTTCCGCCCCTCGCCGTACTTCCGCACGGTTTCACGGAGACAGAAGTTGGTGAGCAGGAGAATCACGTCGGCGGGGAGGGCGATGTAATCGTAAATTTCGTAGAGGGTTTTCAGGTCCGCGCCGGATAAAAGTTTCCCCAAAAGCCGCTCCACCTCGTGGGAGACACAGGAGAAGGTGCCGTCCTTTTCCAGTGCGCCGGCGATGTCCGCCATCATGTAGTCCGGGGGCGCGTCGTGTTGCGGGGGCACCTGTTCCAGGTTGGACGAGGCACCGGCGGTGGCAAGGCCGGCGGTGACAAGGGCGGCGTAGGCCCCCTCCAACCGTGGCAGGCCCCACTTCAAAGCGGCACGGGCGGCGGGGAGCGTGTCATACCGCAAAAGAGCCAGATAGAGCAGTGCTCCGTCGCCGCTCCCCAGCGCGAAAAGCTTGTCGGCATCGGAGCAGGAGAGGGACAGCACC
>JAVXKN010000051.1:0-476 GCA_036647315.1 Oscillospiraceae bacterium
GGAGAGCACCCCAATGCCGCCCACGGCGGCCAGACAGGTGCCCAAAATGGTCATCCAGCTGCGGTCCGCTTTGGCAACAGGGTCGGGGGCTTTAGCCGGCTGGCTTTTCTGGGCCTGCTGCTGTGTTTGCCGGGTCTGCTGCTGGGCTTGCCCGGTCTGCTGCTGTGTCTGCCCGGTTTGCTGTTTTTGCTGCTGCCAATACTTCTGCTGTTCCTGCCGGACATCGTAAGGGTGGCGGCCTCGGGGGCTGTATTTCCGCCCCGCGCCCTCGCCCAGCTTTCCGAACAGCAGAATCAGACCCACGGGCCAAAAACCAACAAGGGCAATGACTACAATCAGCCAGCCCCAAAAATCGCCGTTTTCATTCCCCTTTGGGGGTGTTCCGCCGTTGTAATTGTTATCGTTTTCCGCCATATCGGTCACTCCCCGCCCATCGAATTTCAGTAGCTTTTATCATACAACGGATTGCCCATCTT
>JAVXKN010000051.1:486-9083 GCA_036647315.1 Oscillospiraceae bacterium
GTTGTTGCTTTTTTCCACCCAACAACATATAATACATATACTTTCCCTGTGTTTTCCTTTGAAATTGGAGTGATAATAGATGGATGAAACTCAGTTGCCCGTCGAGGCGGAACCCCGCAAGCTGCCCCGCAACAAAAAAATCGCGCTGATTGTGGTAGGTGCCGTTTTAGCGGCACTGCTCATCGGGTACTTGGCCCTTTGCTTTGCCGCCAGCAACAGCACTACTTATTTCCCCCGCTCCACCTTCACCTTCACCGGCCTGCAGCAAAAGGACGGAGACGGCGGACGGCTCAATCTGTCCGGCATGACCCCGGAAGCGGCGGAAAAAGCCATCCGCGCCCTAGGCGAAACTTGGTACGGCGAAGAGGAGCTGCCCCTCCGCTACGGCGCAAAAACCTACTCCTTCAGCGGCAAGGGCATTGCCATGGACAGCCCGATACAGGCGGCGCAAAGGATGTATGATTTTCAGCACGGCAACGGCTTTTTGAAAAGCGGTGCCGGCTATCTCCGCAGCGTTTTCGCCGGCAGCAGCACCGGCGTTACTAACCCGCCTCTGTCGGAAGACGGCAAGGGTGCCCTAGACCGGATTCTCCGCAATCTGGACGGCAAGGTGGAAACCCCCGTCACCGAGACCACATGGGCCGTCACCGACGACAGCTTAGTCCTCCAAAAAGGCGCACCGGGGCTTGGCATCGACCGCACCATGCTGGAACAGGACATTTCCGTCCGCTTTTTCATCAGCGATTTTGAGGAGCTGACCATTGTCCCCGTGATGACCCAGCCTCAACCTGCCGACCTTGCCGCCATCGCGGCGGATATTTTGGTGAAACCGGCAGATGCTACCCTTGACCCGAAAACCTATGAGATTATCCCCCACGTCACCGGCATCTCCGTGGATTCCGCCCAGCTGAAAGCGGACTTTGACAAGACGGCAGAGGGCGGGGAATGTACCGTCCCCCTCACCAAAACCGAGCCCAAAATCACCACGGAAACACTGCGCACCACGCTCTTCCGGGATTTGCTGGCAGAGACCTCCTCCCGCACTGACGGCGACTACAACCGCACCCACAACATCCGCCTTTCCGCAAAGGCCTGTAACGGAAAAATTCTCCTCCCCGGCGAGGTGTTCGCCTATAACGACGTCACCGGCAGCCGCACCACTGCGGCGGGCTATCTCACCGGCATCGCCTATATCGGCGGAAAATCCGTCGCCAGTACCGGCGGCGGCGTATGCCAGACCGCCTCCACCCTCTACCACGCCACCCTCCTAGCCAACCTGAAAATTGTGGAGCGGCACAACCATATGTTTGCCGTGGACTATTTGCCCGACGGCATGGATGCCACCGTCTACTACGGCTCCATCGACTTTCGGTTCCAAAACAACACCAACTCCCCCATTAAGCTGGAGGTCACTATGCCCGAGGACGGCAGCAAAGTCACCGTCAAAATTTACGGTCAAAAACAAAACGGCAACTATGTGAAAACGGAGAATCGCCGCCTTTACACCACCTATCCCGGCGTTGTCTACAAGCCCGACCCCGCCGTCCCTCTGGGCACCACCAAAGTGGAGCAAACCGCCTATATCGGCCGCAAGGTGGAGGCCTATCGGTGCCTTTACGATGCCGATGATAAGCTGATTTCCCGGACGTTGGAGAGCATCGACACCTACCGCGCCCGAGACAGAATTCTCCTCTTTAACCCGGCGGATGCCGCCAGCTTAGGCCGGGACCCTGTAACCGGGTTGGAGGTTCTGGCCCCCGCAGTCCCGTCGCCCACACCCACCCCTGTCCCCACGCCCCCGGAGGGCCTGCCCTCCCCGGAGGTCACGCCTCCTCTGCCCACCGATGCCCCCGCACCCACGGAGGCTCCCACGGAGTCTCCACTCCCCACGGACGCGCCCTCCCCCTCCCTTTCCCCGGAGGTCACGCCCACGCCCACACCAACCCCGGTAGCCTAGCCACCCCCATACAAAGGAGACTTTTTCATGTTTACAGGATTTTCTGACAAGACCATCGACTTTATGTATGGAATTCGCCTGAACAACGAAAAGCCTTGGTTTGAAGAACATAAATCGGAGTATTTGGAGCACTTCTATAACCCCATGCGGGATTTGGCGGATGAGGTCTACGACAAAATCGAAGCGCACCACCCGGACTACGGGTTCATCCGCAAAGTCTCCCGCATTTATCGGGATGCCCGCCGGCTCCACGGCCGTGGGCCCTACAAGGAAAATCTGTGGTTTAGCATCCAGCCCCCCAGCGAGGAATGGACCTCCAAGCCCACCTTTTGGTTTGAACTGCTCCCCGACCACTGGACCTGCGGTTTGGGGTACTACGCCCCCAAGGCGGCGGTGATGGCGAAGTTTCGGGCGCGGATTGACGAAAACCCGAAGAAAATGCTCTCTCTCCAGAAAAAGCTGGCAGGTCAGACCGAATTTGTTTTAGAGGGCGCCTCCTACGCCCGGAAAAAGCCCTGCTGCACCCCCGCGCTGGAGGAGTGGTACAATCTAAAGGACTTCTCCTTTATCCATGAGGAGAAAAATTCCGCCGCACTGTACAGCCCGGATTTGGCGGCACGGCTCATTGAGGGCTACGAATTTTTAATGCCCTTCTACGACTACCTGATCACCTTAGATTCCGACCCGGACCCCCGGGTTTGAGGCAAAATTTGAGAAACTGAAACCCCCTGTTTCTGCACATACTGTCTCTGACAATGGAGAGAGGTGGCGGAGGATATGATGGGGTTCAAAAAACGGAGAAGCGTCGGCGCGGCAGTAGCTGCGCTGACGCTTCTCCTCTCCTGCTCCCTGCCGCTTTTTTGTCCGGCTGCACCGCATTTTGTGCCGGCGGACAGCCCGGCGGAGGGTGTCACCACCGCCCCCCAAAAGCTTATCGCCCTCACCTTTGACGACGGCCCCCGGCGGGCCACCACCACCCTCCTGCTGGACGGGCTGGCGGAGCGAGGGGTGCCCGCCACCTTTTTTCTGGTGGGGTCCATGTGCGGGGGCAACGAGGACGTGATTCGCCGGATGGATAACGAGGGGCATCAGGTGGGGATTCACACCTTCGACCATGTGAAATTAACCGGCCTGTCCCAGCCCGACTTTGCCGCACAAGTGGACCGCACCCGACTGCTGCTCACCGGGATTTTGGGGCACAACGACTTTCTCCTCCGCCCGCCCTTTGGCATGGTAGATGCCGGGGTCCGGGAGCACGCGGGGGCACCCATCATCCTCTGGTCCGTGGACCCGGAGGACTGGGGGAACCGCAGTGTCCCCCGGGAGGTGGACTGCATCTGCAGAAAAGCCCGGGACGGCTCCATCATTTTAATGCACGACATTTTCTACGAAAGTGTGGAGGCGGCACTACAGGTTGTGGATGCACTCCACCGGCAGGGATATATCTTCGTCACCGTGGGTGATTTGCTGGCGGCGCGGCACGTCACGCCCCAAAAGGGCACCACCTACTGGAACGGCTATCCCTAAGATTTCGGGCAAAATACCGTGAAAATATGAGAAAAAAGCTTGATTTATTCTCACCTCTATGCTATGATGTAGTTCCTGTTTAATAAGTAACGCCCCTTTGGGCTTCTCGAAAGGAACGATTTTTATGTCCACACTCCAAATTGTACTCATCGTTATTTTTGTCATCTTCTCCGTGTTCCTCACCGCTGTGGTACTGCTGCAGTCCGGCAAGAGCGCGGGTCTGTCCGGTGCCATCTCCGGTGGCATGGATACTTTCCTCTCCAAGAATAAGGCAAAAACTTGGGACTCCAAGCTTGCTAAGGCAACCAAATGGGTGGCTATCGGCTTCATGATTGTCACTCTGGTCCTGAATTTCGTCTAAGACGGCTGACAGTAAACGTCCTCCCAATCGGGAGGGCGTTTTTTATTTTATCGCTCTAAAAAATGCTTGTAATGCCACGGATGTGTTATAATACCACTAACCTAACAGATACGACAGAGAAGAAGGAGAACACTATGAGTGAACTAACCGGCCGCTACCAAGGCTCCCGCCGTGGATTCGGCTTTATTATCCCCGCTGAGGGCGGGGAGGACTATTTTGTGCCCCCCGGCGACAGCAGTGGCGCGTGGGACGGGGACACCGTCACCTACCGCCAAGAGGGGTCTGACGGCAGAGACGGCCGCCGCAGTGGCAAAATTCTCTCCGTCGTGACCCACGCCAATAAAATCGTCACCGGCCGCCTCTGCAAGGACGGCCGCATTGTCTACCTGGCCCCGGACAGCGACCGGCTCCCCACCGCCATCCAAATGACGGGCAAGCTCACCTCCGCCCACATCGGGGACAAGGTCGCCGTGGAAGTTTTAAGCTTCGGCACCCGCAAAACGCCCCCGCTGGGCGCACTGCGTGAAAATTTTGGTCGGTGCGGGTCACGGGTGGCCTCCACCGCCGCCATTTTGTACAATTATGAGATTGACCGTGCCTTCCCACAGACTGTTTTGGATGCCGCCGACGCTGTCCCCCAGTCCGTTCAGCCCCCGGCACTGAAAAATCGCACCGATTTGCGGGAGAAGCTCATCGTCACCATCGACGGTGCCTCCGCCAAAGATTTGGACGACGCGGTGTCCCTGGAAACCGACGAAAAGGGCCGACTGGTGCTGGGGGTTCACATCGCGGACGTGAGCCACTACGTCACCCATCGGGGTGAAATCGACAAGGAGGCCTTCGACCGGGGCACTTCGGTGTATTTCGCCGATCAGGTGATTCCCATGCTGCCTGTGGCCCTCTCCAACGGCATCTGCTCCCTCAACCCGGGCGTTGACCGCCTCACCCTCTCCTGCCTCATGACCGTGGACAAAAACGGCAACGTGGTAGACCACACCGTCTGCAAAAGCGTCATCTGCTCCAAGGCCCGGCTCACCTACGAGGGCTGTAACGCCCTGCTGGCGGGGGAGGAAAACGACCTGACCGCGGAGACGGCGGAGCTGATTGGCCGTCTTGCCACACTGGCGAAAACGTTGACCAAAAAACGCCGGAACCGTGGGGCTTTGATGCTGGAAACGGCGGAGAGTTACTTTATCTGCGACGAGAACGGCGTCCCCATTGACGTAAAACAGCGGCAGAGCGGCATTGCGGAGAGCCTCATCGAAGAATGTATGCTGCTGGCCAACGAAACCGTGGCGGAGCACCTGTGCGTCAACAAGCTCCCCGGCGTGTTCCGTATCCACGAAAAGCCCTCCATGGAAAAGGCCGCCGCCCTCCAGGAGGCCCTAGAGCCTCTGGGTTACGACGTTCACGAGCCGGACGGCCACGCCCTGCAGGCGGTGCTGGATGCCGCCAAGGGAAAGCCGGAGGCATCGGCTGTCAATATGCTGATTCTCCGCTCCCTCATGAAGGCGCGGTATCAGGCGGAAAACGCGGGCCACTTCGGCCTTGCCGCCGATTTTTACTGCCACTTCACCTCCCCCATCCGCCGGTACCCCGACTTAATCGTCCATCGGATTCTGTCGGCGGTTTTGGAGCCGGGCACCAACGAAGAACAGGCGGGCAACCGGCTTAGTAAGCTGGCGGCCTTTGCGGAGCGGGCGGCTCTGCAGTCCTCTGAGCGTGAGGTCGCCGCCCAGAACGCCGAACGGGAGATTGAAAAACTCTATATGGCGGAATTTATGCAGGACAAGCTGGGGCAGGAATTTGCCGGTGCTGTGTCCGGCGTTACCAAATTTGGCATTTTTGTCCTGCTGGACAACGGCGTGGAGGGGATGCTCCCCCTCAATCGGGACGAGGACGCTTCTGCCTACGTCATGGGCGCACCTATGCGGGTGATTTGCGAGGCCGCCGACCAGGGTACCGGGGAAATCACCTTCTCCCTCCCCGGCGAGCCCCCACGGATGCCCCGCAGCAGCGAAGTGAAGAAAATTCTCCCCAAGGGCCCCCAGCAGCACAAGCCCGCCTACCGCAAAAAGGGCCACCCCCAAAAGGCCAGCACCCGCAGTAAACAGCGGCGATAATGAGGAGTCTGCCCCACTGCAACGTCGGGCATCCGCCTGAAGAACCTGTTGCAATGGCACCGTAAAAAGGGTATAATGACTTCATATACCATAATTGCCCCCGAAGGGGGCTGAATGCGAGGGATTTGTTTTGAAAAGAACCAAAATTGCACAGATTTTTGCGGATAGACAGGCACTCACCAACCAACCGCTCACCGTCTGCGGCTGGGCACGGACCATCCGCGACATGAAAACCTTTGGGTTTATCGAATTAAACGACGGCAGCTGCTTCCAAAACCTGCAGGTGGTGATGGACGCAAACGCCCTCCAAAACTTTAAGGAAATCGCCTCCCAAAACGTGGGTGCCGCCCTCATCGTGGAGGGGGATTTGGTGCTCACCCCCGAGGGCAAGCAGCCCTTGGAGCTGAAGGCCTCCGCCATCACCGTAGAGGGCGCGTCCGCGCCGGAATACCCCCTGCAGAAAAAGCGGCACTCTGTGGAATATCTCCGCACCATCGCCCACCTCCGCCCCCGGACCAACCTCTTTTCCGCCGCCTTCCGGGTCCGCAGTGTGGCCGCCCACGCCATCCACTGCTTTTTTCAGGACCGGGGCTTTGTCTACGTCCACACCCCGCTGATTACCGCCTCTGACGCGGAGGGTGCCGGCGAAATGTTCCGTGTCACCACCCTGCCTTTGGAAAACGTCCCCAAAACAGCGGAGGGCAAGGTGGATTACAGCGAGGACTTCTTTGGCAAGAGTGCCAACCTCACCGTTTCCGGCCAGTTAAACGCCGAGAGCTTCGCCATGGCCTTTGGGGATGTGTACACCTTCGGCCCCACCTTCCGTGCGGAAAACTCCAACACCACCCGCCACGCCGCCGAATTTTGGATGATTGAGCCGGAGATGGCCTTCGCCGACCTCAATGACTACATGGACACCGCCGAGGATATGATTCAGTACATCATCAAAACCGTTTTGGAAAAGTGCCCCGACGAGATGGCGTTCTTTAACAGCTTTGTGGATAAGGGGCTCACCGAACGGCTCACCGGGGTGATGAACTCCCGCTTTGTCCGCCTTTCTTACACCGACGCGGTGGAGATTCTGCAAAAGTCCGGCCACAAATTCGACTATGAAGTCTCCTGGGGCTGCGATTTGCAGACCGAGCACGAGCGGTTCCTCACCGAGGAGCACTTTAAGTGCCCCGTCTTTGTCACCGACTACCCCAAGGATATTAAGGCGTTTTACATGCGGATGAACGACGACGGCAAAACCGTTGCCGCCGCCGACTGCCTGGTCCCCGGTATCGGGGAAATTATCGGCGGGTCTCAGCGTGAGGAGCGGCTGGACCTGCTGGAAAAGCGCATCACCGAAATGGGCATGAAGCCGGAGGACTACTGGTGGTACTTAGACCTGCGCCGTTACGGCGGCTGCAAGCACGCCGGCTTCGGGCTGGGCTTTGAGCGGATGGTCATGTACTTAACCGGCATCACCAACATCCGGGACGTGCTCCCCCACCCCCGCACCGTGGGTAACGCGGACTTTTAAGTCCCAAAACGCCGCCTGACACTTGAGAAAGAGAGGTGCCCTATGAAAAAACGGTTTTTAGCGGCGGTTTGCGCCGTGGCACTTCTCCTGTCCCTCAACCTGCCCTTTGCCCAGGCCGCAAACTACGATTACATCTATTTTATGGCGGTGAATGAGACCCTTTACCCCATTATGTCGCTCACCGACGAGAGTATGCCGGTGATGAACGGCGGCGTGCTCTACGTCCCCTACACCATGTTTGATGCCAGCTACACCGGCGTGGCCCTGGGGGTCTATTACAATTACAGCCGCCAACTGGGCACCTTTACCATGTACGACAGGCAGCGGATGCTGGTGTTCGACATCAACGGCGGTACCTGTTCCGACCGAGACACCCAATACTCCGCCCGGGTGATTGCCCGAAATGGCAAGATTTATGTCCCTGTCTCCTTTGTCTGCGACTTTTTTGGGCTGGCCTGCAGCATTTTCCCCGTCAACCTCACCGCCGGCACCGTGAATATGGTGCGGGTGTGCAACAGTCTGGTGTCTATGGAGGACGCGCTCTTTGGCAGTGCCGCCACGTTCGTGATGAATAAGCCTCTGACCGACTATCTCCGCAGCAAGGAGACCGGCACCCCCGCCCTCCCTGTCAATCCCTCCGTTTCAAGGCCCCCGGAGGATACCGAGGCGCATCAGGGCACCACCGTCCGGCTGGCTTTCCGCTGCACCGACGGGCAGGGCTTTGCCGCTATTTTGCGCTCTCTGGAAAACCAGCGGGTGTCTGCCGTCTTTTACTTCCGCCCGGAGGATTTGGCGGCCCGGGATGGGGACGTGCGGGATTTAATCGCCCGGGGCCATCAGGTGGGCCTACTGCTGGATGCCGACACCGCCGCTGACGACTTTGCCCAAGGCAACCGCCTTTTGGCACACATCGCCCGACTGAACACCCGACTGGTCTGTTTTCCCGCCGGGGAGACCAGTCAGGGCAGCTGGACGCTGTGGCAGGATAACACAGGGGAACTCATGAGCAAAGCCACCAGCTCTGCCGCATTAAGCCGCAAGGCTCTTCAGGTTCTGGACGGGAAAAAAGGCGTGGCGCGGCTCACCTTAGATGATTCTCTCCTC
>JAVXKN010000052.1:0-8704 GCA_036647315.1 Oscillospiraceae bacterium
TTTTCATAGTTCAGCGAGCAGATACCCACAGGGTAAAGGGCTTTCAGCTCGGTAATGATGGAATTAACGTCCGCTTTTTTCTTCATGGAATTCACCTCATGAAGTTATCATAACACAGGAAGACAAAAATTTCGACAAGTTTTTGACATTATGCACATTGCCAACCGGCGGAGTTTCGGCTATAATAGACACAATCGTAAAAAAACAGAGGGGGAAGCGTTTATGTTAAAGGAAACTATGGCGTTTTTGGCAGAGCAGGATCCCGAGGTGGGCGCGGCAGTACAGGCGGAATATGACCGTCAGGTGCGCAATATCGAGCTCATCGCCTCAGAAAATTTTGTCAGCGAGGCCGTTTTAGCGGCAGCGGGGACAACCCTAACCAATAAATATGCCGAGGGCTATCCCGGTAAGCGTTATTATGGCGGCTGTCAGTGCGTGGACGTGGTGGAGAATATCGCCCGGGACCGTGCCTGTAAGCTCTTTGGTGCAGACCATGCCAACGTTCAGCCCCACTGCGGCGCGTCGGCCAATATGGCGGTTTATATGGCTCTCTGCAACACCGGCGACACCGTTATGGGTATGAATCTGGCCCACGGCGGACATCTGACCCACGGCAGTCCCGTGAACTTTTCCGGCTTGAATTACAACATTATCCCCTACGGCCTGGGCGCAGATGGTCGCATTGACTACGACCAGGTGCGGGACTTGGCAAAGAAAAATAAGCCCAAAATGATTATCGCCGGTGCCTCCGCCTACCCCCGCATCATCGATTTCAAGACCTTTGCCGACATCGCCCATGAGGTGGGTGCCTATCTCTTTGTGGATATGGCCCACATTGCCGGTCTGGTAGCAGCAGGTCTGCATCCCAGTCCTGTTCCCTATGCGGACGTGGTGTCCACCACCACCCATAAAACCCTCCGTGGTCCCCGTGGCGGTATGATTTTGTGCAAGGAAGAGCTGGCTGCCAAAATTGACAAGGCTATTTTCCCCGGTACTCAAGGCGGGCCTTTAGAGCACATTATTGCCGCCAAGGCGGTGGCACTGGGCGAGGCCATGCGCCCCGACTTTGCAGACTACCAGAAACAAATTGTGAAAAATGCGGCGGTACTGGCGGAAAGCCTCATGCAGGAGGGCTTTGACCTGGTTTCCGGCGGTACGGATAACCACCTGATGCTGGTGGATTTGCGGAAAGCCAACATTACAGGCCGTGATATGGAGCACCGTTTGGATGCCGTCAATATCACCGTCAACAAGAATGCCATCCCCGATGACCCCCAATCCCCCTTTGTCACCAGCGGCATCCGGGTGGGCACCCCCGCCGTCACCACCCGTGGTTTCCGTGAGGACGATATGCGGGAGATTGCCAGCCTTATGTGGCGTGCGGCAACAGCCTTTGAAGGCCACGAGGATCAGTTGCGGGGCGAGGTAGCCACGCTCTGCGGGAAATATCCCCTCTATCGCTAAAATGGAACCGCTCCGAAAGGAGAGATGACAATGTATCAGCCGCTGGCAGACGAAATCAGACCCACTACCTTAGACGAGGTAGTGGGTCAGAGTCATATTCTGGGCAAGGACGGAATGCTCCGCCGCATCATTGAGGGGGGCAATATCCCAAATATGGTGTTTTACGGCCCGTCGGGTACCGGGAAAACCACGGTGGCCAACATCATTGCCAAAAGCACCAACCGCACCCTCCATCGGCTCAACGCCACCACCGCCTCCATCTCCGATATTAAGGACATTTTGAGCGATTTGGATACCCTAATGGCCCCTAACGGCATCCTCCTGTACCTAGACGAGATTCAGTATTTCAATAAAAAGCAGCAGCAGTCCCTGCTGGAATTCATGGAGAACGGCAAGCTGACGCTGATTGCGTCTACCACGGAAAACCCCTACTTTTACGTCTATAACGCCGTGTTAAGTCGGGCCACTGTCTTTGAATTTAAGCCCATTACCGCCCCGGAGATTATCCCGGCGGTGGAGCGGGGCATTGCCCTCATGGAAAAAAGACTGGACTGCAAGGTCAAATGCGAGGAGGGCGTTGTTTCCCACATTGCCTCCTCCTGCGGCGGCGATGTCCGCAAGGCCATGAACGCCATCGAACTGCTTCTTGGTACTGCCAGACGCTGTAAAGGCAAATTACTTGTCACACTGTCAGACGCGGAGGCGGTGGCACAGCGGTCTGCCATGCGGTACGACCGGGAGGGCGACGACCATTACGACATTATTTCCGCCCTGCAAAAGTCCATCCGCGGCTCTGACCCCGATGCCGCCCTCCACTATTTGGCACGGCTTTTGGAGGCGGGGGATTTAATCTCTCCCTGTCGACGCATGATGGTCATTGCCTGCGAGGACGTGGGCCTTGCCTATCCCCAGGTCATTCCCATCGTGAAGGCCTGCATCGATGCCGCCAATATGTTAGGGCTCCCGGAGGCGCGGATTCCCTTGGCAGATGCCGTTATTTTAATGGCGACAGCCCCGAAATCCAACTCCGGCGAAAGTGCCATCAACGCCGCGATTGCCGATATTCAGCGGGGAAAAACCGGCGACGTGCCCCGTCAGCTCCAAAACGTCCACGCCGATTCTGCCGGACTGGAGCGGGAACAGGGGTATCTCTACCCCCACAGCTACCCCAACCACTATGTAAAGCAGCAGTATCTGCCCGATAACATCAAAAACGCCCACTACTATGAATACGGCGAAAACAAGGCAGAGAGTGCCGCAAAGCGGTATTGGGACGAGATTAAGCAAAAATAGTCTCGCCGCCCGGTTTTTGACTTTCCGGCGGCGCGTAATGCCAAGTGGACACTCTGCCGCTTTTGATAAAATAGGTTAAGGCAGGCGGCCCGTTTTCCGGCGGCAAGTGGTCTATGAGCAGCAGCTTCATCTTCATCTGCTGGGGCAGAATGGCTTTGATGTAGACAGAGACGCGGTCTCCCTCTTCGTAGCCGGGCCGTACCTCAGCAAGGCCGGAGAGGTTGGGTGCCAGCTCGATGAAAAGCCCATATTCCTTTACGCCACGCACATAGCCGGGCACTGTCATGCCGGGGGAAAAGAGATTCACATTTTCCAGCCAAGTGCCCAGCAGTTCCTTGTGGGTGAGTAGAACGCGATTTTTGTCACGGTCAATGCCCAGCACGGCGGTAAAAATCTCCTGTCCCAGAAAAAAACGCTGATCCGGGTGGGGGAGACGGGACACTGAACTATTTTCGATGCCAATCATGGATGGCACGCCGCACCCGATGTCCACAAAGGCACCAAAGGGCTCTAAATGGGTGACGGTGGCGGGGATGATGTCGCCGGGAGTCAGTGTTTCCAAAGCGTGGCGCAGTGCCAGTTCTTGAGCATCTCTGCGTGAAAGGGTAATGCGTACCCCGCCGTAGGGCAGAGGTGCAAGTTCCGTCACCAGAAAACTCACCGGTTTTCCAACCCTAGATAGAATGGCAATTTCCCGGGTACTGCCGTCCGCAATGCCCAAGGCGGCCTCCTCTCTGGGAATTGTCCCTGTAAAGTCACCTAGCTTTACAGATAAATTACGGCTTGCATCGCAGGAGAGGGCGATTCCCTCCAAAATAATATGTGAATCCATTGCCAGCATCAGGCCTGCAATCGTTCCGCAATAGGAGCGATTGTCCGGCGTATTGAGTAGTCGGCCCTCCGGCAGAAAAGCATTTGTCACAGCGACCATTCCCTTCCTTTTTGACTGATACAGAGTACTATATGCGCCCGGCGGCGGTAATTTGACAGAGTTTCTGGCGAAAGGAGCGTTTCGTGCCATGGATGTACAGGTGGGCGACGTTGTCACCATGAAAAAAGAACACCCCTGCGGCAGCCGAGACTGGCTCTTACTGCGGGTGGGGATGGACTTCAAAATGCGCTGTGTGGGCTGTGGGCACGAGGTAATGCTCCCCCGTAGCAAGGCGGAGAAAAACATCAAAAAAATCACCAAACCCCAATGATAAATCGGGTAAATAGGTGGCAAGCAATCGTCAGATTGCTTGCCACCTTTTCTTTTTTATCACCCCACGTTAGACCTTTTTTGTATGTTCGGTGAGTTATCATAGAACCATCAAGAGGGGGTTCTTTCGTGACGGTAGTGTATCTCGACGCGCTTTTTCTGTTGAACCTCATCATCAACTACCTCCTCCTGTTGGCAACCGCCAAGGTGGCAGGTGAGCGGCTTTGCCGCTGGCGCGTGGGTGTCGGATCGGCACTGGGGGCTCTCTATGCGTCGGCGATTTTTCTGCCGGGGGTGGGATTTCTCATCCATCCCGCGGTAAAACTGGCGGTGGCGGTGGGGATGGTGCTGATCGCTTTTGGCGGCAGCCGCCGACTGCTGCGGCTCAACCTGGTGTTTTTCGCCATTTCTGCCGCCTTTGGCGGGGGAATCTATGCCCTGCAGCTGTTGGGGGGTCAAGGGTTATCGGTGAAAAACGGCGTATTTACCTCTGTTTTGGATCTGCGTGTCATTCTTCTCTCAGCGGCGGGATGCTACTGCGTCATCACCCTGATT
Organism: Oscillospiraceae bacterium; assembly: GCA_036647315.1. Taxonomy (GTDB): domain Bacteria; phylum Bacillota; class Clostridia; order Oscillospirales; family Oscillospiraceae; genus JAVXKN01. The sequence continues at coordinate 4,514 of JAVXKN010000052.1, forward strand.
TTCAGCCGTGCAGCGCGGCATACCGCCCGTGAGCTGGTGCCCTGTACTCTGGAAATTAGCGGGAAAACGGTAAAGCTCACCGCCCTTATTGACACGGGTAACACCCTTACAGACCCGGTGCGTGGTGGGCCGGTGCTGGTGGCAGAGGGGACGCGCATTGCGCCACTGCTGGCGGAAAAACTGGACTTATCCGACCCGGTAGGCACGCTCTCCGCCCTCCATCACCCCAAAAGGTTCTGCCTTTTGCCCTATCAGGCCATCGGGGTTTCCTGCGGAATGCTCCTCTGTGTCTGGGCGGACAGCGGAAAAATCGGCGAAAAAAGCTGTGAGCACCTGTTGGTGGGGCTGTCCCCCACGCCGGTGAGCGACGGCGGCGGGTATCAGGCACTCATAGGTCAGTTGCATTAAAAAACAGGAGGAATCTCTTTTGAAAAAGCTATTGCTGCATCTCTACATACTGACACCGCAAATTCTGCAGAAGCTGGGCCTGCGGATGCCGGGTAATGTGATGTACATCGGCGGCAGCGAAACCCTGCCGCCGCCCCTTTCCCGGGAGGAGGAGGCTGTACTCATCGGCAAACTGGACAGGGGAGATGAGTCGGTTAAACCGCAGCTTATTGAGCGCAATCTCCGTCTGGTGGTGTACATTGCCAGACGTTTTGAAAATACCGGCATCAACATTGAAGACTTAATTTCCATCGGTACCATCGGGCTGATTAAAGCGGTGGGAACCTTTCAGCCTGCCAAAAATATCAAGCTTGCCACTTACGCCAGCCGCTGTATTGAAAACGAAATTTTAATGCACTTGCGGAAAACCTCAGGGCAGAAGAGCGAAATTTCCTTCGATGAGCCCCTCAACACCGATTGGGACGGCAACGAACTGCTCCTCTCCGACATTTTAGGGACAGCGGGCGATATTGTGGCAAAGCCCATTGAGGACGATGTAGACCGTGAGCTTTTGTTCTGCGCCCTGCGAAAACTGCCCCAGCGTGAGCGGGTGATTATCAGTCTCCGCTTCGGTCTGAACGGCGGGGAGGAAAAAACCCAGAAGGAGGTAGCGGACCAGCTGGGTATCTCCCAGTCTTACATCTCCCGTCTAGAAAAGCGCATCATTGCCAGACTGAAGCGGGAAATTCTAAAAATGGCATAACTTGAAGGACACGTCGTTTGCAAACGGCGTGTCCATTTTTTCGTTCATATTGGGGGACAACCTCTCATAGACTGTTCTATCGAGGAGGGGTACCAATGACAGATACCTATGCAGCGTCTAGGTTTGACCAGGCGGCAGCACTGCTGCCCTACGATTTAGCGCACTTTGTTTTAGGGTTATCCGCAGATGCACGGGGGAAGGCGGAGGAGATTCGACTTCGGGTGGGGAAACCCATCTCCATCACCTATCCCACAGGGGAAGTGGTCCTCAGCGGTAGTCCCATCATTGACGGGGAGCAGCTGCGCACTGTGCTGGAAATTGCCAGCGGCGCGTCGGTACATACTGTGCTGGAACAGGTGAAAAACGGCTTTCTATCCGTGGGCGGCGGGCATCGGTTGGGGCTGTGCGGCAGCGGCGTGGTGCAGGACGGCACGGTTTCCAACTTCCGCGCCATCTCCTCCATGAACCTCCGTATCGCCCGAGAAATAACCGGGATTTGCAGCGGTATTTTGCCAAAATTACTTGAGGACGGCGTTTTGCAGAGCACGCTGATTTTGTCCCCGCCCGGTGGCGGAAAAACCACCCTGCTCCGTGACCTCATCCGCAGTGTTTCCATGGGAAACGGCCTGACAGCACAGCGAGTAGGGGTGGCGGATGAGCGGTGTGAGTTGGCGGCTATGTGGGGCGGCGTACCCCAGTTGGACGTGGGGCCCCGCACTGACGTGATGGACGGCTGCCCCAAGGCCCAATGCCTGATGATGCTCCTCCGTGGCATGAATCCACAGGTACTGGCGGCGGACGAAATGACCGCCCCGGAGGACATTGATGCCCTGTCTCTGGCGGCGGGTTGCGGTGTTACCCTCCTTGCCACTGCCCACGGCAGGGACAGCACCGATTTGAAACGCCGGCTGCTTTACCGCCGGCTACTGTCGCTGGACGTGTTTCGCCGGTTGGTGATGATTGAGATAAAAAATGGCGTGCGGCAGTATTCCGTTGAGGTCTTGGAGGCGGCACCATGCTGCAATTAGTGGGCGTGGTACTGCTGATGGCAGGGGCCGCCGCCGCGGGATATCTCTACGTCGCAAAGCTAAACGCCCGTGTAAGAGGTTTGGAGCATATGCGGGCCGCACTGCAATTTATGGAGCGGGAGCTGGCCTTTTCCCTGACGCCCATGGGTGCCATTTTCAAAGCTTTGTCACAGTGGGAGGAACCGCCGGTGGGTGCTTTTTTTGCACGGTGCCACCGCGGACTGACCCACTTAAATGAGGAGAATTTAGATTCCGTCTGGCGGACAGCGGTAGCGGAGGAACTACCCATGCTCAAAAGTGAAGACGTGGCGGTGCTGGCGGCTCTGGGTGCTGTTTTGGGCCGCTACGATGGGGAGGGACAGCAAAAATCACTGGCACTGACACTGGAGCGGCTGGGGCATTGCATGGAAAATGCCAAGAGTGAGCGGGACAGGCTGGGCAAGGTCTATGGTGTCCTAACCCTTTCGGTGGGTGCCTTTCTGGTGATTTTACTGTTATGAGGATGAAAAATGAATGTTGACTTAATTTTCAAAATAGCCGCCATTGGTATTCTGGTTTCGGTGCTCAACCAGGTGCTGGTGCGGTCAGGCCGTGACGAACAGGCCACCATGACCACCCTTGCGGGCCTGGTGGTGGTGCTCATGATGGTGGTGCAGCAAATCAGCGACCTTTTCAATCTGGTCAAGTCGCTCTTTGGGCTGTGACCCATGGAGCTGATGGGAAAAATCGCCGCCATCGCCGTGGTGGCGGCACTTTGCGCCGTAGTTGTCAAAAAGCGGACACCGGAAATCGGGTTGGTGCTGGTACTGTTGGCGGGGGCACTGATCCTGTCCATGGCAATGGGCGCGCTGGGTGGGGTGGTGGAGCTGATGTACACCCTGTCGGAAACAGCGGGGATGTCGCCGGCGGTTTTGTCGCCGGTGCTGAAAACCGTGGGCATCGCCATCATCACCCACATTGCCGCCGAGGTCTGTCGGGACGCGGGGGAGACCGGACTTGCCGCATTTACAGAGACGGCAGGAGCCGCCACGGCACTGCTGGTCTGTCTGCCCCTCCTAAAAACGGTGCTCACCATGCTGACAGAATTACTTTGAGGAGAAAAGCATGAAAAAAATGCTGTGTGGTCTGGTGCTTTTACTGTTTCTCTGCGGAACGTGCTTCGCCGCGGAAGTGCGCGATGCCCAGTCTGACGGACTGAATTTAGACGCGCTACAAAATGCCGCCGGGGAGTATGGCGTTAAAATGGACCTTGAGGGCGGCATCAGTTTGGACAGCGGGCTGCAGGGGCTTTTGGACACGGGGAGCGGTCAAATATTCGGCGTGGTGCGCAAAGCGGTGAAAAGCGGGGTTCTGCTGTTGTGCGTGGTACTGCTCTGCGGACTTGCCCAGGGCGCGGGCGGGGTGGGCGGCGGAAAAACCATGGAGGGTGCGTCAATCGCCGGGGCACTTGCCATCGCCGCTATCTCGGTTTCAGATGTCCACTCTTTGATCGGTATGGGTAAAGTAGCCATTGAAAATATGGGTGCCTTTTCTAAAATTCTGCTCCCTACTATGGCGGCGGCCTCGGCGGCCGGCGGTGCCCCCGGTGGTGCGGCGGCGCGGCAACTGGCTACCATGCTCTTTTCCGATGTGCTGATGACGGTGATTTCCGGTGCGCTGTTACCTTTGGTCTATGCCTACATTGCGGCATCTACTGCCCAAGCCGCGCTGGGAAACGAGGGACTGAAACGGATTGCGTCGCTACTTAAGTGGACTGTTACCGCCGTACTCACTGCCATTGTGGCAGTTTTTGTGGGATATCTCACAGTGAGCGGTGTCATTGCAGGCAGTACGGATGCTGTGGCAATTAAGGCGGCAAAGCTTGCCATGTCCGGGGCGGTGCCGGTGGTGGGCGGGATTTTATCCGATGCCGCGGAGACGGTACTGGCAGGAGCCGGCATTTTGCGAAACGCCGTGGGGGTCTTTGGGATGATTGCCATTTTGGGGATGTGTCTGCTGCCGTTTTTGCAGCTT
>JAVXKN010000053.1:0-8674 GCA_036647315.1 Oscillospiraceae bacterium
CCAGCCGTCACGGCTGTTGAGGGCGGCCACATAGCGGTTATTTTTGCCCCGGGTGAGGACGGTTTTCCGCTGGGCACCGGTCATGGTCCACATCTCGTAGAGGGCGTAGTCCGAATAGCCGGCGCTGTACCGAAAGCCGCACCACACCATGTCCAAAAAGATCATTAGAAAGGGTTTTCCGCTCTTTTCGGCGCACTCGTGGGCCTTTTGCCGCATTTTTTTCGTATCCATGCCGCGGAGCAGTCTTAAAAAACGACCCATCAGGTGGTACCCCCTAAAATATGTGCTTTCAGTCGAGAGAAGGTCTCCTCGCTCATGTCGTGTTCCATCCGGCAGGCATCCGCCGCCGCCACGTCGGAGGACACCCCCAACTGAGTCAGCCACTGGGAGAGCAGCCGGTGCCGCTCGTCAATTTGGGTGGCTACGGCAAGGCCGGCCTCTGTGAGGGTGATGAGGTTTTCGTCGTCCATGGTGAGGTAGCCGTTGCCACGGAGCACCCCCATGGCACGGCTGACGCTGGGCTTACTGACCCCCAAATGCTGGGCCACATCCACAGAGCGCACGATTCCGCTCTCCCGATGCAGCGACAAAATGGCCTCTAAATAGTCCTCGCCCGATTCTCGAAGCTCCATGTGCTCCCCTCCCTCGGTTTAATGTAATAATTATACCACATTTTGCGGTTCAATACAAGATTCCGCCCGCTGCCAGACAATCCGCTTCATCACCAGCAGGTAGACCGCCAGCGACACGGCGGTACCCACAAAATCGGAGATGACCTCCGCAAAAAATGCCGCCCGCACCCCGAAAAACAGGGGGAGGAGAAAGAGACTGACAAAATAGATGCTTTTCCGCCAAAAGGACAGGGGGAGGGACACCCGCACCGCCCCGATGCCGGTAAAGCCGTCCACGATGGCATACTGCAGAGCCAGCGGGATAACCCCTAAAGTGTAGACCCGAATGGCCCAGACGGTGGTTGCCACATAGCGGACATCACGGGTGAAGATATAGACGAAAAGCTGGGGGACAATCTGGGCCAGCAGGAACATCACCGCCGTGTAACCCAGACAGAGCCTGAAAATATACTTTTGGGCACCCAGCACCCGCTCCGGCTGGCGGGCACCGTAGTTGAAGCCCAAAATGGTCTGGGTGCCGCCGGTGATGCCCCCTAGGGGCATGGTGACGATGAGCATAAAGCTCTGCAGAATGGTGGCGCAAGTGACCCACATATCGCCCTCCATCCCGCCGTGCTTTTGCAGGACGGCGTTCATGGCTATAATCATCACGTTATCAAGGGCGATGATTAAAAAGGAGGTGAAGCCCACCGCTAACACGCGGCGCATAATCTTGAAATCGTACCCGCCGAAGGTGATTTTAATGGGGGCACGGCCTCGAAAGAGGAAGAGGAGCACATAGATGCAGGAGCCCAGTTGGGCCAGCACCGTAGCGATGGCGGCACCTGCCACACCCAAATCCAGAACGAAGATGAAAATGGGGTCTAAAATAATGTTGAGAATGGCACCCAGCAGCACCGAACGCATCCCCGCCTTGGCGTAGCCCTGACAGATGATAAACTGGTTCATGCCGGTGGCGAGGAGGGCGAACACGGTTCCTAAGAGGTAGATGGTAAAATACTCGTTGGCGTAGGGAAAGGTGGTGGCACTGGCCCCGAACCACATTAAAAGCTTGTCCTTCAGCAGCAACACAACGCCGGTTAAAAAAACGGACAGAACGCAGAGCATGAGGAAGCAGTTGGCGACGATTTTCTGGGCACCCGCCTTGTCCCCCTCCCCCAGTTTGATGCTCATTAAGGGGGAGCCGCCGATGCCGATTAAAAAGGCGAAGGCACCCACCAGAGTGACTACCGGGCCGGCAACCCCAACGCCCGCAAGGGCTACCTCGCCGATTTTCGGGATGTTGCCGATGTACATTCTGTCCACGATGCTATAAAAAACGCTGACGAATTGCGCCAGCATGGAGGGCAGGGCGATATGCCACACTAGGCTCTTGATGCTGTCTTTTCCTAAGTCGTTTTCGTGCTTCACACTACCCCTCCTTCTTGTCATACCGACGTATTATAGCACCGGGGACCCAAAACCGCAAGAAAATTAACCAAAAAGGGCAGAATATCAGTTGCTGTAATTGACGGCGGGGCAGTGTTGTGCTAGGATGGATAGGAGAAAGTGGGGCGGTTTTTTCATGATTTACACCCTCACCTGCAACCCCGCGCTGGACTGCCTCATGGACCTCGATGTTCTGACGGCGGGAGCCGTCAATCGGGCAGCCGCCCAACAGCTCACCTGCGGCGGAAAAGGGGTCAATGTGGCACTGGTATTAAGCCAGCTGGAACAATCCGTTACCGCCCTCGGCTTTCTGGCGGGAAACACCGGGCTGATGCTGCAAAATGAGCTCACCCGCCTGCGGCTCCGCACCGATTTCATCACCCTGCCACAGGGGGACACCCGCATCAACGTGAAGCTGGTGACAAACTGTGAAACCCAGATAAACGGCCCCGGCCCCACGGTGGACGACACCGCCCTGCAGGCCCTCACCCACAAGCTCACCCGCCTGACCGCCGGGGACACTCTGGTGCTGGCGGGCAGTCTGCCCCCGCCGTTACCCGACTGCTTTTACCGGGATTTGATGACCGATTTGACCCGGCGAAACGTGGACTGCGTGGTGGATGCCGAGGGGGATTTGCTGCGGCTGGCTCTGGAGAGCAGGCCCTTTCTCATCAAGCCCAATTTGGACGAACTGTCGGAGCTGGTGGGCGAACAGCTCGCCCCCACAGACCGAGACGGAATTCTGGCCGCCTGCCGACAGGCACAAAAGCTGGGGGCTACCCAGGTGCTCCTGTCTCTGGGCGGTACCGGCGCGCTGCTCGTCACCCCGGAGGAGGACTTCTTTATCCCCGCGCCGGAGGGTGCGGTCTGTTGCAGTGTCGGCGCGGGAGACGCGCTGCTGGCCGGCTTTTTGGCGGGTCTGAACCGCTACGGTGCCCCCTACCCCGCCCTGGCCTTAGCCGTTGCCGCCGGCAGTGCCACCGCCTTTTCGGACGGTCTGGCCTCCGCTGACGAGATAAACCGGCTCTGCGAAACTATTTTTTGCGCAACACCGCCCCTTAGGACGTTTCTAAATTTCAAACCCCATTCCGCAAATTAGAAAGGATGATTCTTTTATGAAACTCACTTCACTTCTTCAGACCTACGGCATTAAAATCGACTCTATCGTCGGCACCAAATCGGATGCCTTAGACCGCCTGCTCACCCTGCAAAGCGCGCTGGGCGGCGTTTCCGACCCCGCACTTCTGAAAGCGGACATTCTGGCCCGTGAGTCCCAGGGTTCCACCGCGCTGGCAGGCGGCGTAGCCGTCCCCCACGCTAAGAGCCGCGGCGTTACCAAGCTGGGCGTCACCGTACTCACTGCCCCCAAGGGCATTGATTTCGGCGCACCCGACGGCAAGCCCTCCAACCTGATTTTCCTCATCGCCGGCCCGGAAAATGCCCCCGATAGCTATTTGGAAGTCCTCTCTGCACTCATGACCCTGCTGCTGGACAAATCTCTGGCGGGCAAACTGGCTGTGGCGAAGAATCAGGCGGAATTCCTGGCACTCCTCACCGCCGCCGAGGGCTAATCATCAAAAACCACACCGAAAGGAGCTGCCATGCGCATCACTGATTTACTGCGCCCGGAAAGTCTCTTTTTGGGTGCACCGCCCACGGAAAAGGCCGCGCTGATTCACCGATTGGTGGAGTTGCAGACCGCCGGGGGCAACCTCTCCGACCCCGCCCTTTTTGAGGCGGACGTGCTCAAGCGTGAGGAGCAGAGTGCCACCGCCATCGGGGCGGGCATCGCCGTCCCCCACGGAAAAAGTGCCGGGGTACTGCGGCCCGGCCTCTCCGCCGTCACCATGCCGGCGGGGACACCCTTTGGCGCGCCTGACGGCAGCGACTCTACCCTCTTTTTCTGCATCGCCGCCCCTTTGGGGGACGGAGATGTCCACCTAGAGCTTTTGGCGCGGCTCATGGGGCTTTTAATGAGCCCCCAGTTCCCGGAAAAGCTGCTGGCTGCCCAGAGCAAGGAAGAATTTTTCGCACTCATCGACACCCAGGAGCAGGAGAGCTACCCCGACCAGCCCCCCTGTTCCCCCACCCCGGAGGCCACAAAGTCCCCGGAGCACTTTCGTGTCTTAGCCGTCACCGCCTGCCCCACCGGCATTTCCCACACCTATCTGGCCGCCGAAGCGCTGGCACGGGCGGGGGAAAAATTGGGCATCTCCCTCAAGGTGGAGACCCAAGGCTCCATCGGCACCAAAAACCCGCTGACCGAGGCGGATATTGCCGCCTGTGACGGCATTATTGTGGCCGCAGACATCGACGTGGGCTTGGAACGGTTCCGGGGCAAGCCGGTATTCAATGTGTCCGTATCGGAGGGAATCCGCCGACCGGAAGCACTGCTGCAGTCCGTTTTGGAAGAGGCTGCAGCCCATCCCCGCCCCGCCACCCCGCCGCCGGAGCCGGCCTTCCGTCGGGAAAATACCCTCCAGCGGCTCTACCGTCACCTGATGAACGGCGTTTCTCACATGCTCCCCTTTGTCATCGGCGGCGGTCTGCTCATCGCCATCTCCTACCTGCTGGATGCCTCCTCCGTGACTACCGAAACTATTGCAAACTTCGGTGTCATCACCCCCGGTGCCGCTTTCTTTGGCGGCGTGGGCAAGCTGGCTTTCGGGTTTATGCTCCCGATTCTATCCGCCTATATCGCCGAGAGCATTGCGGACAGGCCCGGTCTGGCGGTAGGCTTTGTGGGCGGGGCGTTGGCCGCCACCGGCACCACCTTTGCCTCCTTTACAGACCCCCATTTTGTGGCGGTACCCGCCGGGTTTTTAGGCGCGCTGCTGGCAGGCTTTGTGGCGGGGTATCTGATGCTCCTGCTGCGCAAGCTGTGCAGCAAGCTGCCGGAGGCCGTGGAGGGGCTAAAGCCGGTTTTGCTCTACCCCCTTTTGGGCATTTTGGGCATTGGACTTTTTATTTGTATGGTAAATCCCCTGCTCTCCGGCCTCAATGCTCTGGTGTTTGGCGGTCTTACCGCCATGGGAGACACCAGCAAGCTCATCCTCGGTATCGTGGTTGGGGCCATGATGGGGGTGGATTTGGGCGGACCCTGCAACAAAATCGCCTATCTTTTCGGCACCGCCTCCCTCATTTCCGCCGCCGGGGTAGCTGTCTCCTCCGACATTATGGCCGCCGTCACGCTGGGGGGCATGGTGCCCCCGCTGTGCATCGCGCTGACCTGCACGTTTTTTGGCAATCGGTTCTCACCCGGGCAGCGAAAACTGGGCTACACCAACTACATTATGGGCCTCTGCTTTATCACTGAGGGTGCCCTCCCCTTTGCCGCCGCCGACCCAAAACGGGTGATTCCCGCCTGCATCGCAGGCTCTGCCGTGGCAGGAGGGCTGTCCATGTTTTTTGGCTGCTCCCTCCCCGCGCCTCACGGCGGCATTTTCCTCGTCCCCATTATGACAAATCCCAAGGGTTTTCTGCTGGCGCTATGTGCCGGTTCCTTGGTGGGCATGGTTATTTTAGCCCTTACAAAACACAAAATTGGAGGCACCGAACATGGTATCTGAACAGGTCACTGTCATCAATAAGATGGGCTTTCATATGCGGCCCGCCAGCGAGTTTGTCAAGACAATGAGCCAGTACAAAAGCCACATCGACCTGATTTTCAACGGCAGAGTGATTGACGGCAAAAGCATTATGAACGTGATGGCAAGCTGCATCAAGTGCGGCTCTCACATCGAGTTTCAGTGCACCGGCCCCGACGAGGCGGACATGCTCAAGGCCGCCGTGGAGCTTGTGAAAAACAACTTGGGGGACCCGGAATAAGCGGTGCTACAATAAATGGCATACAAAAATCCGTCTGCAATCTTTCGATTGCAGACGGATTTTTTGAACAGTTTTACTCCTGCAGTTCGCCGTGGAACACCACTTGCTTCAGGTTCAAATCGCCGTCCAAGATGGCGATGTTGGCGGTTTTACCCACCGCCAGAGAACCGACATCGGTGAGCCCCAGTACACGGGCGGGGTTCACGGCGGCGGCGGTAACGGCAGTCTCTAAGGGGATGCCGAAAGAGACACAGGTTTTGAGGCAGGCCATCAGGTCGGTTGCGGAGCCGGCGATGGTGCCGTCCAGCAGGGTGGCAAGTCTCCCCGTCACCTTCACTGCCTGACCGCCCAGAGTGTAGTCCCCGTCGGACATACCGGCGGCGCGCATGGTGTCGGAAATGAGAATCATCCGGTCCTTGCCGAACATCTTAAAGGCGGCACGAATCACAGACGGGTGGATGTGGATACCGTCGGAGATAATCTCCGCCATGGCGTGAGGGTCGTCCGCGCCGGCACCGATAACACCGGGGGCACGGTGGTTAAAGGGGGGCATGGCGTTGAAAAGATGGGTGATTTCCTTGGCACCGTTGTCGAAGGCCGCCTTGGCAGTATCGTAGTCCGCCGTGGTGTGGGCCACCGACACCACCACCTCGTCATGGACCTCTTTGATAAAGTCCATGGCACCGGGCAGTTCCGGGGCGATGGAGACCAGCTTCACCAGACCCTCAGAGGCTTTTTCCAGTTTGCGCAGCAGGGAGACGCTGGGGGCTTGGAGCCAGTCGCCGTTCTGGGCACCCTTTTTCTCCATGGAGAGGAAGGGGCCTTCCAGATTGACGCCCACCAAATCCGCGCCGCCTTTGCCCGCCTTTTTGTGGTTTGCGGCCATGGTGCAGATGAGGGTCAGCTGCTCTTCCGTCAGGGTCATGCCGGCGGGGCAAATCTGGGTGACGCCCCGGGAGAGCTCGTAGTCCGCCATCTTTTGGAACCCGGCGGCGTTGCCGTCGCTAAAGTCCTCGCCCATGCAGCCGTGGAAGTGCAAATCGGTGAGGCCGGGAATCACATAACAGCCAGTAGCGTCCACTGTGGGGCCGCCGTCGGAATGGGCCACGATTTTGTCGTGCTCCACATACAAATCCCGCTCTTCAAAGCCCTTTTGGGCATCAAAAACTTTCGCGCCTGTTATCCGCATACTGCCGCCCCCGCTTCCACCAGCTTGTGGAGCGCGGCTCTGTCGCCCACAAGGACAACGTCGGGATGTAGTTGCAGTACCGAGGCGGGGACATCGGGTGTGACAGGGCCGGTAAAGGCACGGGCCACAATGTCCGCCTTGGCCTCACCGCTAACCACCATGAGGATTTTATGGGCCTTCATGATGCCGCCCACGCCCATGGTATAGGCCTGGGTGGGGACTTTGCGGGGGTCATTTTCAAAGAAGCGGGCGTTGGCATCCATGGTGCTCTGCGTGAGGTCCACCACATGGGTGCCCAAGGGGAAGGAGGGTGCGGGCTCGTTGAAGGCGATGTGGCCGTTGTTGCCCAGACCCAAAAGCTGCAAATCTACCCCGCCCAGGGACTCAATCACCTTGTCGTAACGGCGGCACTCTGCATCGGTATCCACCGCCAGACCGTCGGGGACGTTGGTGTTTTCACGCTTGATGTCCACATGGTCAAAGAGGTTTTCCTGCATGAAATAGCGGTAGCTCTGCTCGTGGTGGGGGGACAGGCCACGGTACTCGTCCAAGTTCACCGTGCGGGTTTCGGCAAAGCTCAAATCGCCCTTTTTGTACCACTCAATAAGCTGCTGATAGGCTCCAATGGGGCTGGACCCGGTAGCCAAACCCAGCACACAGGCGGGCTTGATTAAAATTTGGGCGGAGATAATGTTCGCCGCCCTGCGGGACATGGAGGCATAATCTTCCGTTTGATAAATTCTCATAACTGACAGCTCCTTTTGTTTTTTCACAAGGTTCTGATGCTATTGTAAGCCCTCTACATCAAAAGGTCAAAGGGAAATACGCGCCGTTTTTTTGTCTGTCATTGTCCGCGCTGTTTTTCGGGGGCTTTGCCCCCCTATTTTGCCAGCTTTGGCACCAATTCCGAAAGCTTTTCCGCCAGTTGACGGTGGCCTTTTTTGGTGAGATGCATGAAGTCCACCTCGTTAAACTGACAGCCTTCCGCGTCAAGGAAGTGAACGCCGGTGAGGGTGGCTACCTCTGCGTAGTACCGCGCCAGTCCTTGAGATTTGGCGGCACAACCGTGGCCCATGTCGAAAAACACGTCGGCCTGCTCCATTTTCTCGCCAATGATTGGGGGCGCGACAATGAGAATGTTGGGGGCTTTGTCCCCCCAGCAGTCCACAGACTGGGCTTTGAGGACCAGCCGCCTCATGCCGTTTGCAATGACGGTGGTGGAGGCACCGAACCGCTCCTTGGTGTCGTTGGTGCCCAGCATGATGATGAGCAGGGCGATGGGCTCGTGACTTTTCAAACAGGGATAGAGGTAATCCAGCCCACTTTTGCCCTCGTCTACGGGGTCACGGAACACTGTCGTGCGCCCGCAAAGCCCCTCTTCAAGCACCAGATAATCCTCCCCCAGTGCTCTCTGCAGGAGCCTTGTCCACCGCTCGTCCTCGTTAAAGCGGAGGCCGCCGTCTTGGCAGTCAGCGGGGTCGGCGCAGTAGCCCTGGGTGTTGGAATCGCCAAAACAGAGAATGTGTTTTTTCACGCTGTCACCTCCCGAAAATAATGTTTAGCAGTACTTTTTGATGGCGGCGGCAATCATCTCGCC
>JAVXKN010000054.1:0-8650 GCA_036647315.1 Oscillospiraceae bacterium
AGCTCCTGGTGTTTCACCTTGCCTGTGAGGAGGCTTCGCAGCTGCCAAAGATACTGCTTGCTATTTCTCTCGTCCATTCAAATCGCTCCTTCTGCTATCTGTTTCACATTCTAAAGTAGATGGCTTAAGATTGCACTGAAAGGATCCTTAAAATTGCATGAAAAAGAAAATTCATTTTCCTGTCATATTTTATGGATTGTTATTTTGCCGGTTTGGGTGTATGATATAAGTTACTAAATTAGCATGAGGTGACACTATGAGCCTGCGGGTTGGCATTGATATTGGTTCCACCACCGTAAAGGTTGTGGTGCTGGACGAGGACAATAAGTTGCTGTTCCGCTCCTATGAGCGGCACTATTCAAAGGCGCGGGAGCGGGCCTGTGAGACTCTGCGGACGCTCACTGATTTATTGGGCGGCAAAGAGGTGAAGCTGGTGATTACCGGCTCCGCCGGGCTTGGCGTTGCCAAACAGAGCGGCATTGACTTCGTTCAGGAGGTCTACGCCACCGCCGCCGCCGTCACCTGCTACATCCCGGACACCGACGCGGTCATTGAACTGGGCGGCGAGGACGCGAAAATCATCTTCTTCGGCGGCGCGTTGGAGGAGCGGATGAATGGCTCCTGCGCCGGCGGCACCGGGGCCTTCATCGACCAGATGGCGACCCTCATGAACGTCACCGGGGACGAGCTGGATAAGCTCTCTCTGGACCATCAGAAAATCTACCCCATCGCCTCCCGTTGCGGCGTGTTCGCCAAGAGCGACATCCAGCCCATTCTGAATCAAGGCGGACGGAAAGAGGACGTTGCCGCCTCCATTTTTCAGGCGGTGGTGGACCAGACCGTGGCAGGGCTCACCCAGGGTCGGCCCTTACAGGGAAAAATCGTCTTTTTGGGCGGCCCGCTCCACTTCCTCATGGGCCTGCGGGAGCGGTTTGTAGAAACCCTCCATCTGGATGAGGAGCACGCCATTTTCCCCCAAGACGGCGACTGCTTTGCGGGCATCGGCGCGGCTCTCTGCGCCGCCGACTACCCCGACCGCTCTTTTGACGACACCTTGCAGCTTTTGGAGGACTCCGTGGAGAGCACCGCCGTGGTGGAAACCACCCCTGCCCTCTTTGAAAGCCAAAAGGACTACGACGATTTCGTCCGGCGGCACAACGCCACAAAGCCCCCGGAGCTGGATATCAAAACCTTTACCGGCGACGCCTATTTGGGCATTGACGCCGGCTCTACCACCACCAAATTGACCCTAATTGACTGTAAAGGTTCTATCCTTTACACCTACTATCATTCCAATCAGGGCGACCCGGTGGCTATCGTGCTGGAACAGCTGAAGGAAATTTACAAGCTGTGCGAAAACCGCATACATATAAAAGGTGCCGCCGTCACCGGCTACGGCGAAGATCTCATTAAAAATGCCTTTTCCTGCGATTTGGGTCTGGTGGAAACCGTGGCCCATTACGATGCCGCCCGGCACTTTAACCCGGACGTGGACTTCATCATTGACATCGGCGGTCAAGACATGAAGTGCTTTAAGGTGCGGCACAACGCCGTGGATTCCATTCTGTTAAACGAGGCCTGCTCCTCGGGCTGTGGGTCTTTTATTGAGACCTTTGCCAAGGCGTTAGGCTATGATATCGCTGAGTTTGCAAAGCTGGGGCTCTTCGCGGAGCACCCGGTGAATCTGGGGTCACGGTGCACGGTTTTCATGAACTCATCGGTGAAACAGGCACAGAAGGACGGGGCATCCGTTGCGGACATTTCCGCCGGGCTCTCCACCTCTATCGTGAAAAACGCCGTCTACAAAGTCATCCGCGCCGCCTCGGCGGACAGTTTGGGGCAGAACATCGTGGTGCAGGGCGGCACTTTCTTGAACGACGCGGTTCTCCGTGCCTTTGAGCTGGAGCTGGGGCGCAACGTCACCCGCCCCACCATCGCCGGCCTCATGGGTGCCTTCGGCGCGGCACTGGCGGCACGGGATTTGCATTTAGAGCAGTCCTCGCTGTTAAGCGAAAGCACTTTACAGGCCTTCTCCCACACCTCTAAGCCCGTGACCTGCGGGCTGTGCACCAACCACTGCTCCCTGACGGTGAACCAGTTTGACGGCGGGCGCAAATTCATCTCCGGCAACCGCTGTTCCCGGCCTTTGGGGGAGGAAAAGGCGGACGTGCCCGATCTCATGCTCTACAAATACCACAAGCTCCGCGCCATGAACGGCAAAGGCGACGGCGACGGCACCCGTGGGCGCGTGGGTATCCCCTTTGGGCTGAATATGTACGAAAATCTGCCTTTCTGGTTCGCATTTCTCACCAAACTGAACTTTGAAGTGGTGCTCTCCCCGGAATCCTCCCGCAAAATTTACCTCAAGGGTCAGCTCACCATTCCGTCAGACACGGTCTGTTACCCCGCAAAGCTGCTCCACGGCCATGTGGAGGCTCTGGTGGAGGACGGGGTGGACGCGATTTTCTACCCCTGTATGCCCTACAACTTTAACGAGGGTGCCGGGGACAACAACTACAACTGCCCGGTGGTGGCCTACTACCCCGAACTGCTGGCCGCCAACGTCACCTCCCTGCAAAAAACCAAATATCTGACCCCTTATTTTGGTCTCCACCGCCCCAAGGACTTTGAAAAGAAGGCGGCGGACTATTTCAGCGACCTCTTTGACATCCCCAAAAAGGAAACCGTTGCCGCCGCCCGGGCGGCCTATCTGGCATACGATGCCTACAAGGAGGACATTCGCCATCAGGGTCAGGTCTACACCGACTACGCCCGGGCACACAATCTCCCTATTTTGGTGGTGGCAGGGCGACCCTACCACGCCGACCCGGAAGTGAACCACGGCATTAACGATCTCATTACCTCCTTCCACTTCGTCCTTTTAACGGAGGACGCGGTGGCCTATCAGGAGGGCTATCAGTCCCGGAAAGTGCTCAACCAGTGGACTTACCACAGCCGGATGTACAACGCCGCCCGCTATGTGGTCACCCAGCCCGATATGCAGCTCATTCAGCTGGTCTCTTTCGGCTGCGGCATCGACGCCATCACCGGCGACGAGGTGCGCTCCATTTTGGAGGGCGGCGGCAAGCTGTACACCCAACTGAAAATCGACGATATTAACAATTTGGGCGCGGTGAAAATCCGTATCCGCTCCCTCATCGCGGCTATTGATGCCCGTGAAGGTACCGAAGAAACCTAGGCTTCACCGCCTTTACAGAAAGGAAACCAATCATGGCAAAGCTGGAATATGACGAAACAGGCCGCCTTCTTTTCACCAAAGAAATGAAGGAGGAATACACCATTCTGGTGCCCCAAATGCTCCCCATTCATTTCGCCATGGTGGTGAAAATCATGGAGACCGAGGGGTACAAGGTGGATATGCTCACCACCACCCACCACGGCATTGTGGATGAGGGGCTGAAATACGTCCACAACGACACCTGCTACCCCGCCCTGCTGGTGATTGGGCAGCTCCTTGACGCGGTGAAGAGCGGCAAGTACGATCCGCACAAGGTGGCACTGGTGATTACCCAGACCGGCGGCGGCTGTCGGGCCTCCAACTACATCCATCTGCTCCGCAAAGCCTTGGAGAAGGCGGACATGGCGTACATCCCCGTCATCTCCGTGAACCTCTCCGGGCTGGAAAAAAACCCGGGGTTCTCCATCTCGCTCTCCTTTTTGCGGAAGGCGATTTTCGCCCTGATGTACGGCGATATGATTATGAATGTGGCAAATCAGGTCCGGCCCTATGAGCTGACCCCCGGCACGGCAGACCAGGCCATCGCCTCCTGCATGGACTGGCTACTGGCGGGAATGAACGCCGGCAAGGGCCTCTCCTACAACAGCATGGTGGCGAATTTCGACCGGATTATTGAGACCTTTCTCGCCGTACCCGTCACCGGTGAGCGGAAGCCCAAGGTGGGGATTGTGGGGGAAATTTACATCAAATATTCACCCTTGGGCAACAACAATTTGGAGCAGTTCCTTTTGGCGGAGGGGGCGGAGCCGGTGGTCCCCGGCATCATCGACTTTATGATTTTCAAGTTCTACAACCGGGATATCGACGTGGATTTGTACGGCGGCAAGCGTGTAAAGCAGACCGTCTGCCGCATTGGCATGGACTATATGAAAAAGTGCCAGCGGGCACTCATTGACGCTCTGAACCGCTCCAATCGGTTTACCGCACCGGGCACCTTTGACGACCTCCACCGCCTCATTCACGGCTATCTGGGCGAGGGCAATAAAATGGGTGAGGGCTGGCTTTTAACCGCCGAAATGCTGGAGCTGATCCACTCCGGGGTGCTGAATATCGTCTGTGCACAGCCTTTTGGATGCCTGCCCAACCATGTGGTGGGCAAGGGGATGATTCGCAAGCTGAAGGACGATTATCCGTACTCCAACATCGTTGCCATTGACTACGACCCCGGTGCCACAAAAATCAACCAAGAAAACCGCATCAAGCTGATGCTTGCCAATGCCCGGGGCCTTGCCCGCCAGAAAAAGCAGGAAGAGGACACCCAGCCTGCCGGCACGGCGGTGTAGTGCCATGGAACATTTACGCTTTGTAAATGCCGCCACCCGTGAGCATTTTTCCGCTATGAGTCTCATCCATGCTTTGGGCTGGCGCACCACCTATCAGGATGCCGTGCCGGCAGATTTCATGGCAGAAAACGTCACCGATGACCACTGGACTGTCCCTTTTGAAACTGATTTTTTAGAAAAACGCTGTCAGGGTATTTTGCTTTACAGAGATGATGTACCAGTAGCTTGCGCCAACTATGGTGCCGCTCGGGTCAACGCTCCTCAGAACGACGGAAACCTCTGCCACTTCTCCTCTACCGGCTATGAGGGCTGGGCCGAAGTGATGAGCTTTTACACCCATCCCGATGAAAAGCACAAGGGTTACGGCCGCGCACTGATGGAGGAGATTCTGGTCCGGTTAAAAGCCGAGGGCTACCGGCACGTCTATGTACTGGTTTTGCGGGAGAATGAGAATGCACGGCACTTTTACACCGCCTGTGGCTTTGCCCACGACGGGACGGAGGAGAAAATTCCGTTCCCTGACGGTACGATTTGTGTTGACTTGCGGTACACCCGTGTATTATAATGAAAAACAGTTAAATGTCGAAGATAGGTTATGACCTGGTTCCCCCTATTTTCATAAGGACACAACTAAATGTCGATTGGCAGGATATTCCGTGGCTCCCCCTGTCATGTGTTAAGACGCAATGGATGACGGGTTTCCCTACTGGGAGACTCGTCATTTTTTCGGACCGGGCGGATTTGGAAGGATGAGGTTTTTGGAAGAAGTCGAAAACAGAATGGGCGTTATGCCTGTCAAACCCCTGCTACTGCAGATGGCGTGGCCTATGATGCTCTCCATGTTTGTTGAGGCACTTTACAATTTGGTGGACAGCATTTTTATCTCACAGTACAGCCAGGATGCCTTCGTGGCACTGGGTCTGGCCTTTCCCGTCCAGATGATGATGATTGCCATTTGCGTGGGTACCGGCATAGGTGTCAACGCCATGGTGGCACGGCGATTGGGTGAAAAGCGGGTGGAGGATGCCAGCGCAGTGGCAATGAACGGCTTTTTTCTCTATCTCTTAAGCTGGATGGTCTTTTTCATCTTCGGGCTCACCGTGGGCCCCCACTTTGTGGGCTTTTTCACTTCCAACGCCAGCGTGGCGGAATACGGCAGACAGTACCTCACCATCGTCACCATGGGCTCTATCGGAATCTGTATGCAGTTTGCGGCGGAGCGGGTGATGCAGGCCACCGGCAACTCCAAGGGCCCCATGATTGTCCAAGGTGTGGGCGCGGTGATTAACCTGATCTTAGACCCCATTTTAATCTTCGGTATCGAGGGCATCATCCCCTCCTTCGGGGTTACCGGTGCCGCTGTTGCCACCATTATAGGGCAGATGGTGGGTATGGCCATCGGGCTTGTGATGATGCGGCACAATAAAATCATCCACTTTCGGTTCCGCTCTTTCCGCCCCAATGGGAAAGTCATCGGCGAGATTTACCGCATCGGCGTGCCCGCCATGGTGATGCAGTCCCTCATGACTGTCATGACGCTGGGAATGAATAAAATTCTCGCCAAAAACGAGGCTCAGATTTTTATTCTGAGTGCCTACTTCAAGCTGCAAAACTTCATCTTTATGCCCGCTTTCGGGCTTAACAATGGCATGGTGCCCATTTTGGGGTACAACTACGGCGCGAAAAACGGCAGGCGTATTTCCGACACCATCCACTTCGGCCTCATTCTCTCCGTTGCCATCATGGCGGTGGGTACCGCACTCTTCCTTCTGGTTCCGGGGCTGATTCTAAGCTGTTTCAATGCCCCTGCAGACGTTGTGGCCCTGGGGATTCCCGCACTGCGGATGATTTCCGTCTCTTTCCTTTTTGCCGCCGTGGCCATTATCTTCACCGCCTCCTTTCAGGCCCTGGGTAAGCCCATGATGAGCCTCATCATCTCCCTGCTGCGGCAGCTGGTGATCGTCCTCCCCGCCACTTATCTGCTGCTGCAGATAGACCCCAATCTGGTGTGGCTCTCCATCCCCGCCGCAGAGATGATCTCCTGCATCGTGGCCACCGTCTTTTATCGAAAACTCCACGCAAACATCATTGTGCCGCTACTGTAAACAGAAAAAACCCGCCGAACTTCAAAAGTCGGCGGGTTTTTTATTTCATAAAGGCCCGGAGGGCTGTTTCATTTTCCAAGGCTTGGTCGTAGCCGTCCTTCCACAGGGCACGGATTTTGTGTAAATCCTTTTCCGTCCGGGTGAAGCCGGCGGTGTTGTGGGGGGCCAGCAGGAAGACCTTTCCCTCCTGTTCCAGCGCGAAAAGCCTTTCACGGCTCTCATTGTAGGTGTCCGCCCGACGGCGCATGGTATCGCAAAATTTGGGGTATTTGCGGTACCAACGGTCTAAGAGCGGCTGAAGCTGCTCCGGCTTGCGGCGGTAGCTCCGCTCACGGGTGAGCACCACCACGGCTTTGTCGCACCCCCTGTCGAACGCGCGCTGATAGGGGATGGCATCCGCGGCACCGCCGTCCAGATAGGGCTGACCGTCTAAATCGTAGATGGGGAACAGAAAAGGCATGGCGCAAGTGGCCTGCAAGAGGTCGGAATTGTTCTGGGCGGGCACTCGGCGGTACTCCGCCTGACCGCTTAACAGGTTTGTGACCACCGCCTCCACGTCCCCCTTGAATTTCCCATAGGAGATATAGTCAAAGGGCACCAGCTTGTTGGGGATGGTATCATAGGTGAATTTGAGGCCGAAATAGCAGCGGTTTTTCACGTCCAAAAAGTTTCCAACGCCCATATACCGGGGGTCATTGACATACTTTTCCAAGATTTTCAGGTTTCTGCCCTCTTGGCGGGAGACGTAACTCACGCCGTAGGCAATGCCCGCCGAAACCCCCACCACATAGTCTGCCATCAGATTCATGTGGAGCAGTCCGTCGCAGACACCGCTGGAAAAAATGGTGCGAATGGCACCGCCCTCTAAGACCAGACCTGTCATTGCGCCCTATCCCTCTCTATTAGCAGCTTCAGTGCTTCAATGCCCACCTCAAGGGTGGCGGAGAGGTCGTCGCTCTCTTTTTGGTCCAGGCCCACCGCCTCACGCTCCTGATTCCATGTCACATGGAAACAGGCCCCGCACCGCACCCCACGGACGGCGGCCACGGTAAAGAGTGCGGCGGACTCCATTTCGCTGGCCAGTGCCCCCAGCTTTTTCCATGCGTCCCACTTACTCATGAGTTCGTAGGACACCGGCATGCTCTGGGGGGAGTGCTGTCCGTAAAATGCGTCCTTACAATGCACAACACCTGCGTGCCACGGTTTGTTCAGCTTTTTGGCACCGTCCACCAGGGCGGTTAAAACGTCGAAATCCGGCACGGCGGGAAACTCGATGGGGACGTACTCCTTGGAAGTGCCCTCCATGCGGATGGCACCGGTGGCGATGACCACATCGTCGCTCTGCACATCTAAGCGCATACCGCCGCAGGTACCCATACGGATGAAGGTGTGCGCACCTAGGTGAATCAGCTCCTCCATGGCGATGGCGGCGGAGGGGCCGCCGATGCCGGTGGACACCACGGACACCTTTTCGCCCAACAGCGTCCCGGTGTAGGTGGTGAATTCCCGGTTTGTCATCACCTTGGTGGGATTGTCGAAATAAGCGGCAATTTTTTCACAGCGGCCGGGATCGCCGGGTAGAATACAGTAATTCCCCACGTCGCCGGGGACACAGTTAATGTGAAATTCACGAATATGTGGCTGCATACAATCACCTCATCTGTTAATGCTTTTATTATAAGGCTTTTGGAACTTTTTTGCAAGGGGAAGAAAGCGGTTGCAATCTGCGAAAAAGCTGTTATAATAGTCGATGGACAACTGAATAATCATGTCTTCAGGGCGGGGTGTCATTCCCCACCGGCGGTATAGTCCGCGAGCGGCGTAAGTCGCAGATTCGGTGTAACTCCGAAACCGACAGTTAAAGTCTGGATGAAAGAAGATGTGTTAATTTCGCCACGTTTTTTCGTGATTAACACCTTGCAAGGCATCTATTCAAGGGGTTACTATCATCAAGGAGCGTGTTTTTTCATGCAAACAAAGCAAACACAGCGCACCCGCCTACT
>JAVXKN010000055.1:0-8630 GCA_036647315.1 Oscillospiraceae bacterium
GATGTTCGCTTTAGATTGTGGGAAGTTTAATAATGCCCCAGAGTCCGCCGGTTTTGACCCATGCGTATCCGTTAGAAAAGGGTTCCGCCTCTTCAAAAATTTCAGAAACAACTTTTGTACCATCCGATTTCATGTAACCAAACCGCATGTTATCACCATCGCCAATCGAACATAAAAATAATCCTTGTCCGTAGCCATTAACACCCATCACAGGAGACCCATAATTGGTATTATACATACTGAAAAGAAGTTTCCCGGTGGTTCCGTCGTATACGTCGCTGATGCAATCCCAATTAAGGGTTAGCTTATGCGTGAAAACAAAGCAGTCATCATAAACTCTTCCGGAGTGATACGAAGAATGTAAATTTTGTTTGGCATCTGGATAATAGGAAGCTTTCACAATAATATTGCCGTCCTTGTCACAGATCCCGCAGTAATTGTCTTCTGCCATACCCTGTCCTTCAGCCAGATGCTCTGTATACATAAATAGGCCGCCCTTAGTGGGTTCCATAACATGGAGACCAGCAGGAAGTGTGGGAGGTGTAATTTGGGGACCACAAGTTTTCTCGATATCAACTGTTCCTTCCCAATCATTGACAAATTTGCCGTCCAAACCAACATAGCCATCGACACCATTTTTCCCCGCAAGGGCGTAGTATCTAATGGTTCCGTCGGTTAAGTAATACTTTTCTATGTCTGCGGCATCACTTAATTCTGGCGGACAAACCCACTTACCGGAAAAGTTGATATATCCAAAGTTCTGAGTCTTAATATCTAATGCTCGTGCAACTCCTTGAACAAATTCGCCAACATGAGCCAGTCCCTTGAATGTATGAGTATTGCCCTTTAGGTCAATAAACGTGGGATTCATCTGCTTTTCATTATCCCAGAAGCTACTCGTTCCATCAGGCGCAAACTTGCTGAAGTTGACAAACTTTTCGTCATTCATGAGCTTAACTGTGGGCTTCAATACCCACTCCACATTCTGAATGGTAGGTGCCGGTTTATTGGTATCCACTTTCCCATCCACTCGATTGTCGGAGGGCGGTACTACCTTATCGGAGATTTTGCCCACTGCCTTAATAAATCTGCTCATCATAGCCGCTGCCGTAGAACGCTGAATATTGGTATCGGGACGGAAGCTACCATCTTCATAACCATCGATGATCTTCAGCTCCACACCCTTTTGCACATAGGGGAGGTCTTCCTTTTTAATCTTATCAGCGTCGGTGAATACCAACTTGCCATCTGTGGTTAGCTTCTCTTCGGGATGTGCATAGAGATAGGCCCTCACAATGGTCTTGATGGTCTCCACCCTGCTCATGGGCGTATCGGGCTTGAATCCATTGGGGTATTCAGATGCGACGATGATGCCCTGCTCGGCGAGCGGCACGATGTACTGCTCCGACCAATGGCTTTTGGTATCCTTAAACGGACTGTTCTTGACACCTTCCTGAATGCCACTGCCTGCGGATTTCATGGACAGGAGCAGCATCTTGGAGATTGCACCTCGTGTGACATCATCCGAGGGGTGATAGAGGCCATCAGGATAGCCATGGACCACCTTGCGGAAGAAGAGATCAGCTACGAAGTCAGCAGACCAGGTTCCAGTAACGTCCGAAAACTGAGCTGCCACTGCCGGAACGGTCAGGCTCACCACCAGTGTCAACGCCAACAAGGCGGAAAGCAGTTTTTTCTTCATGTTTTTTCTGGGCATCTGCACAAAAGATACCCATCCTCCTCACAAAATTAGTCGCTTTCTGGGATTCATCTTCCCATATGTACTGTTATACCATCAGAAGCACCGGGACGCAAGGGGAAAGGCGACTTCCCACCGTTCAGTCCACAATTCATTTGCAAAACAGGTGCGTGTTTTTCGGATTTTAAGTATCTAAGTAGGTGGGCAAGGAGGTTATTTTATCCGCAGGAACTTACCGCAGCATATACTTCTGCAAGTCCTTCCGGCTGTCGATACCCAGCTTCTGGTAGATTTGCGAACTATACGCCTTCACCGTGGATGCGGATAGCTCCAAATGGTCGGCAATCGCCTTGTTGCTCCAGCCACGGTTGGCCAGCATGGCGATGGTAAACTCCAAGGTGCTTAAGTTGTCCGCAACCTCCTCTTGGGTGTGGGGATTGTGTATTTGCCGCCAGCCATCGCTGAAAGAATAGGTGATGGCGATGATGCGCTCAAAGGCCTTTGGTGTGCTCTTTTTGAGGCACACCTCCACAAGGCCCTCCAAAAGTCCGTGGTGCTCGCCGAATGCCTCAATTAAATCGTCCTGTTTTGCCAGTGCCCACGCCTTATAGAACTCCGCCTTCCCCTCCTCCGGGTGCTTGAGGTTCATCTCGTCCATGGCGGCAATGAGGTGGAGATAGATGGCGGGGATGGGGTAGACCGTCTCGGCCACGGCAAACGCCGCTTGCGTGATGCCAAGTGAGCGGTTGTAGTCCCCCGCCAAATACGCCAGATGGGCCGTAATATAGCAGGAGAAAAAGCGCAGGCCCTGGGGCAGGGCGGGCAGGGCCGCCGACATGGGCGGAATGCCCGGAATGTTCAGGTGGAGGAGCACCGAGGCGGTGTTGGCGATGAAAATGCTCACCGCCCGCATCTGTGGGCTTGCGGTGGGTCTGCAGTTTTGCTTCACACTGTCCATCACGGCCCGGAGTGCTCGGCGAGAGAGCTGGGTGCGCCCCAGGGAGAGGTTTGCATACGCGTAAATCAGATAGGCGGACAGGCGCAGAGCCTCATCCTCATGGTTTAAGTACGGCTCCGCCGCCGCGCAGGCCTTTTCCGACTGACCGCTAAAATAATAGTATTCCGCAAGGGCGATGTCCCGGGTGCCCTCGTCGGAAAAATGCTCCGCCCACTCCTTGCACTGCCCCGGCGCAAAGGTGCTGTTTAAGAGGGGCATAGGAATCCGCACCGGTGCAACAGCGGACTGGTCGGCGGTTTTGGGCTTTCCCGCTCCTGCGGGAATCATCCACTCCCGCCCGTGGTGCTGTGCCCCGACTACTGCGCCGCTTTTACAGCAGCGTTGCACCCAGCGCGTCGAAGTCTGCCACTGCTCCGCCGCCTGTTTTGCCGTGATGTATTCCATGCTCGTTCCCTACTTTCCATCACTTTTTTGCCCAAATCCCTCTTTTACCTTATGTTATCCCAATAATATACCTTTTTGCTATTTTTTTCAATGGCAAATTGCCTACAAAATGGCCATTTTTAGTCTCAAATGGCAGTACACTCCCATTTTTCAAAATGGTATAATTAGAGTAGCGAAATGAAGGACATCTGCTGCGGCAGAACGACGCAATTCTCTGTCAGCAGGGGATTGGAGGCACTATGGACGACGGGAAAAAGCGGTATCATACCTTCCATTTTGACGGTAGTGAGCTACAGGTGCCGGTTCGTTTGGACGAACCAACCGGGCGATACTTTTTGGACTGCCCCGACTTGGAGGAGCACCCCATCTACACCAAGTCCGGGTACCCGTGGGTCAGCGTAGTGCAGGACAGCTGCCCCTATCACGGAGGCAAGCCACCAGACGGCGGCGACTACCAAGACTGCGGTACCTGCAAGTTTTTGGAGACAGAGCGACCCGGCAATCTCATCGGAATTTGTCTGTGCGAGGCATTGCGCAAAAAAACAGATTTGGACAAGCTGCAAACGAAAGAGGAGGAATTACCATGAAAAAAAGATGTGTAGCCCTATTTTTGAGCGTACTTTTGCTGCTGGGTCTCCTGCCCACCAGCGCACTGGCCTATGTGGGAGGCATGACCTTGTTCCCCGACGTGAACGCCAATATGAAGGCGGAGAAAACCGGTCAATACTACAGCATTACCAACAACTATATGAGCTTCTATTTGGACGCCGCCGGCAATTCCATGACGGTACCGGCCCAGATGACCTTGGAAAAAGCCCAGGAAAAGGGCATCACCGAGCGGCATATTTTTAACTATCAGCTTGCCGGTCAAGGCGAGCAAACTTTCACGGTGAAAAACGTCACCTATACAATCAACAACGACAAAAGCATCACCGCCATCTACCATTTTAATGAGCTGTCCATGCAGGCGCGCATCACCTATCGGATGGTGAAACTGGACAAGGGCAGTTACACCGGCACGACTGACGGATACATTAGGAAGGATCCGGGCGACAGCGGCAACGCCTGGGGCATTGTGGGCATCGGCTCCATCGGCGTAGAAGATGGAGCCACGCCGTCCATGGAAGAAATTCGGGTGAGCTGGAACACCCACCATCCCAACTTTGCATTGGGCGTTCACGCAGAGCAGGGCAACGTGCGGCTCAATCGCTATGTACAGCACTTCCGCGGCACCGATGCGGGTTATGAAGATACCCACACACCCACACCCATCACCACAGGTTTACCGGTCACAGCTACCACAGTGTTCCGCTTTTACTATGGGGAAGGCGGCACGCCGGATAACGCCATCACCGCAACCGGCTTCACCGAGGCCTATACCGATAGCTTCGCCGTTGCCAATCAGTTTGTGGCACTGGATGGGGTTTACGGTTACTCGGGGGAAATGGGCGGAGAGACCCAAGGCGGCGGCATTGAGGGCTGGACCCAAGACGGCGGCGGCGGCGAATTTTCGGAGGCCATCGCCTACAATGCTGCTGCCAAAACCTTTATGGTGCTCCACAAGTCCGGCCGATACGGCGGACCGTTTATGAACACCTACTCCGCCGACTCCCTCTGGGGCTTCCGCAATTTAGTTGACAAGACCGGCTCGGGCGGGAGCAATCTGCCCGCCGACCTCCCTGTTTTGCGGGATAAGGGCGGCGTGGGCCTCATAAAGGACGGCGAGGGTCTCAGAGCCGTTGCCGCCATCAGTGAGGACGCTCTCAAAAAACAGTACGGCGGCAGTCTCGTCAATATGGTCAAGGGTGACGTGATTGAGGACGAGGACGGTAACGGCTTTACCTTCAATGGTGCCGGTGCCCAGCTCACCCCCGCCATCGTCGCCAGCTGGGAGAGCGGCGGCTGGGTCAAAATCAGCAAAACCGGCGTTATCACCACCCATGGCGTACATCTGAATACCCCCACCTTTAAGATTTATAAGCCCAAAAGCGAGGGCGGGATTCCCATGGTCTTTAGCCACACAGGGCTGACCATCGACGTGGATCCCACGAAGAACAGCGCCATTTTCCACATTGACATTCCCGGCGCCACCTGCATCATGGATAAACTGGAGGCGGACTACGAGGGGCAAATTGTCATTAACGGCACTCTCTCCATCAATACGCCCGCCCTCAATGCCGCCGGAATTACCATGAATAAGCTGGGCTTGGGCATTGACAAAAATACCGGAGTGTTTGGTTTTAACGGCGTGGAGGCCAGCGGCTTTGTGGACATGAAGCAGCTGATGGGCATGGACCTTGCCAACGTCTCTGCGGAAATCAACTCCTTTGCCGGTCAGGAACGCTACGCCTTTACCATGAACATCAACGTGTTCGATATGTTCCAGGCGGATGGCGAATTGGAACTCAAACGCATCAACAACGGTGCGCTCATTCCCAACAACCTCTACCTGTTCGGCTCTGCCGACAATGCGGTTATCAAGCTGGTGCCCCCTGTGATTGTCTCGGAAATCAACGGCTTGGGCGGCGGGTTCTACGGTCTTGCCGACACCATCAACGGCGACTTCTTCGCCATTCCGCCCCTCAAACTGAAAATCACCGGCGAGGGCAGCCTCATCGACGTGATGAAGGCGAAAATCAGCCTGACGGTAGGCCCCGGCTACTATAAGGAGGAGCTGCATTCCATCAAGCTGCTCAATGTGACCAACATTTTGGATAGCTGCAGCTGGTATGTGGAACTCTGCGGTGAGGACCGCAACTACAAGGGTATCGACTATCAGGGTCTTAAAATCGGCGGCGGTTTGAGCATCAGTGCCGGCCTGCCCAATACAGACAATGCGTGGATTACCGTTGACGGCGAGGTCAATGCCTCCGCCTATGCGGGGCTGAATAGCTACACCAACCCCGAATGGCTCTATCTGCAAATCGGCGCGGACGGCAAAATTGCGGGCAGTGTGCAAATTCCCGCCCAGCCTTGGACGTTTAACCGGGACATCGTCATTCTAGCCACCCAGCTGGACTTTGCCCTAGGCGGACACACCGCCTATCAGCTGACAAACATCTCACCGGAAGATGCCATTAAGAAAGGCCTCAAAGAAATTGCACCCTACGGCGGCATCGCCTACACCAACACTTTCTTAGGCATGCCTTTCCGTGTTTACTACATCATTAAAGATCAGAACGTGGGCTTTGAGTTTGGCAAATGGCTGGGCGACCCTCTGCCGCCCTTTAACCCCGGCCCCTCTGGCCGTGCTGCCGGGATGCCCGGTGCACCCGGAACTCAGATAGTGGGCATGGCGGCGGGGGACAACATCCGCGCCCTGTCCCCCAGTGCTCTGGCACAGGCAGGCGTTACTATAGTGCAGTCCGCAAACAATGTCTGCACCGTGACCATTGACAACACCGTCACGAATCCCCAGTATCTGGCGTTTGTCCTCAAACCGACAACAGGAACGCTGCAAGAACTGGCAGATGACTTGATCATCAAAAAAGGTAGCGATGCCTTTGCCAAGGTGCTGGCAACCTTTGATGCAGACGGCCAACTTACCAACGAGGGAGCCGCCAACGTGATGGTAACAAAAGACAGCGTTGTGGTAAAACTCCCCGCAAAGGCCACATGGACGATCACCGGCACAGCCCCCTACAGCATCAGCTGCAGTCAGGCCACCCCCATTGCGGCGTTTGACAACAATTTGACCGTAACCGGCAGCGATATCGGCAGCAAAATCACAGGCACCCTCAAGGATTTGGGCACCGCAAAAACCTACATCGTGCGCTCCTATCTGGGTAATGCCCCAGGCGGCACCGACCATCTCATCAGCCAGACGGACAACGTCACAGCAAGTCTCGAAGCCGCCTTCCCACTATCCGGCACGATGGCACCCTCAGGCACCTATCACCCCACCTGCGTCCTGCTGGAAGAAGTGCACGGCGACTATGATAATAACCCCGCTACGGAGGACGAAAAGGCCTACGTCACCGTAGACACCTACTATCAGTTCACCCCTGACACCGTTGTATATGCAAACAGTGCCCAGCCCGCCGATCCTACTGCAGTTGAGCTGACCTCCACCGGCAACGAACTGCTCCACGCAAAATGGACAGAACCGTCAGATAAGAGCAAGGTGGACGGCTATTTTGTAAAGATTTACAAAAAAGACGGCGGCAACTGGGTGGACGCCAACGCCGGCTATCAGGTGAAAAAGAACGTCACCGCAATCGACATGGCACTGACCGTGGGCGGCAAGGAAGTCATCACCGGCGCAAACGGCAGCAAGTCGGGCGGCACAACCATCTCCCTGCCCGCTGGCGCAAGCTACCGTGTAGGCGTAGAATCCTTCCACTACACCACCGACAAAAAAGCGGCAGACGGAAAGCCTGTCAGCAGTACAGTACCCGGAGATGGCGTCAATGACAGCGACCCCATCCGCAGTTCTGAGGTGCTCTCTGACGTGGGCGGCACCAATCTGCCAGCGGCGGTTTATCCTGTCCTGACCTATGTCCCTCCCCACACCAAGCACAACGGTGTGAAAATCATCTCCCTCAACAAGGCGCAGGCAGATATTGGCATCACCGTAAACAGCGACCTAGCGGCAACTTTGACTGCTATTCGGACAGATACCGGTGCACAGCTGAAAACCGCCGCAGGCGCAACGACGCTCTCCTTTGATACTCCCGCCTTTGAGGGCTCCCTGATGCTAAAAATTACGGCGGCAGAGGCCGACGGCGACGTAACTACCGATTACGTCATGCTCCAAAAGGATCTCATTGCCCCCACCCTTGCGCTGACCCGGGAGAGTTTCCTGGCGGATTACACCACCGCCGCTTACAGCGTCACCGGTACCACCGAGGCGGGCATCACCGTGGAATACGACGTAGTGGATAAACAAGGTGTCACCACGCACGAAACGGTGCCGGCGGCGCAGGACGGCACCTTCGCCATCCCCGGCAATTTGGGGGCGGAGACCAATCGTCTGCTGTCCCTGCGGGCCAAGGATGCCGCCGGAAACGTGTCCCCCGACGGCATGGCAATCATCAACCGCAACACCACGCCACCGGCACCCCCCACATCCGGCGGCGGAAAACCTGTCACCTACCCCGTCACCAAGGGTGCTGAAAGTGCCTGGACGCAAGGTTCGGGCAAGCCCATGGTCTTTACCTGCGATGTGCCACTGGCAAAATTCACCGGCCTCAATCTGGACGGCATGGATGTTTCCGAAAACGACTATACCGCCGTCAGCGGCAGCACCATCATCACCCTCAAGCCCGCCTATCTGGTAACGCTCACCCCCGGTACCCATACGCTCAAAATACTCTTTAAGGGCGGCGTTGCCGAGACCACCTTCACCATCGCCTCATGGGTCAACCCCTTTACTGACGTGAAGACATCAGACTGGTTCTATGGCGACGTGAACTTCGTCAGTTCCAACGGGCTAATGACAGGCACCGGCAAAACCACGTTCAGCCCCTTGACCGATACCGCCCGCTCCATGGTTTGGGCGGTTCTGTACCGCATGGCGGGCTCCCCCGG
>JAVXKN010000056.1:0-4301 GCA_036647315.1 Oscillospiraceae bacterium
CCGGTTTCTTTGTCCACGCCCAAATACTTGACGGTGAAGGGCGTTTCCGGCTTTTCCGACCCCAGCACCATCCACTTGCCGTTGACAATGGTGAGATACTTGCCCATCAGCTTGATGTCATAACTGCCGCCGTCGGTGAGGGGCAAGTCCTTTGCCGCCTTCTTTTCAAAGACGTTGACGAGGAAACTGTTGATGACTTTGCCCTTGTAGGTGCAGTTGACGGTCTTTTTCCCCGCCTCTTTGAAGACGTACCCGGTGGCAATGGGGGTGCCGTTTACGTCGAAGGTAAACTCTGCCGAAATGTTGGTGCCGTTGCCGTAAATGTCCTGATGCTGCGCCTTGAAGCCTGCAGAGTCGAAAGCTTCGCCCACCGTGTATTCCAGCTTCGTGGGGGTGCTGGTGCAGGTAATCACAGGCTCCTTGTAAATCTGCCACTGCTTGATGGTGCCGTCCGCATCCAGGTTTTTGACGGCCTCCATATACGCCTTGATGTCCGCCTGCTGATACTTTTGAGCGTCGCCTACGGGGGTGTAGGGCTGGCTGGTGTTCACCGTGGCGGTGCCGTTTTCGTAGCCCACGCCGATGTCAAAGGTCTGCATCACGTCCCGGAGCTTGAAATAGTTGGTGCCCCCGATGTTGTAGGCGGTCATGGCGACCAGGCCGTTATTGAGATAAATTTTGGCGGTGTTGCGCTGGGCCGCCTTACGCTGACCGCTGCCCTGAGCCATCTCGCCGCCAACGGGGGTATAGGCGGTGTTGCTGATGAGATTGATGGCACCGTTCCAGCCCACTTCAAAATTTTTCTCGGTGCCACTGACCATGGTGGCAAGGTCACGGAGCTTGATATAGTTGTTTCCGCCGATGTTATAGGCATCCGCCGCCACGGTTTTGCCGTTGACCATCAGTTTGGTAGCGGAGGGGAGCGCGGTGGCGGTAGCGGGCGCGTAGGGCTTGGGGGTGTAGTTTTTGTCAAACCCATTGGCACTCTGGCGATAGACCTTGCCGTCCTTCTGAAATACCACGGTGCTTGTGGCAAAGTCAAAGGTGGCGTTTCTGAGCAAAGTATCGGGAACAATCACCCGGCCGCGGCTGTCAAGGAGCCCCTCGTGAGCCTGATAAAGACCATCTTGTGCCTCGATTGTGAGGTTGAGCTCCGTGTTGGTTTCAGAATGTTTGCGGGTGTACACTTCGTTACCCGCCCTGTCCACCAAGACAAGGTCCTTACCAATTCTGGCAGCGCAGGAGCCGGTGGCGAAATAGTCCGGGTTCCACTGGTAGTTGGCGTCAAAAAGCCCCACCTTGTCATATTTTACAGGCAGTGTGACCCTCCCTGTTTTGGGGTCTACCAGACCCACCTTGTCACCTTTCCACGCCTCGATGTAGGTTTTCGCCCGAATGGGTACAAAATTCGTATATTCTATGGGAGTGAGGGATTCGCCCTTGGGGCCGATAATCCCCTGCTTGCCGTTTTGGGTGACGATGGCGTAGCAGAGGTCCTTGCCTGCCCACGCGCCATGATACACGGTGTCATAGACAAAGGGGAGAATTTCCTTGCCGGTCATGTCCAGCAGGCCCCACTTTTTCTCGTTGTTCTGCACCCAGAGGGTGCCGTTGTCACTGAGATCGCTGGTTTGCTGAATTTTGGCATCGCCAAACTCTTCTCTCGCAGGCCAGTTCATCCGCTTTGTGAGGTTGAGCACATTGCCCTTGTAGTCTGCGATATATTTCGTAATCGCATAATAGCCGCCCTGTGTCTTGATATAATCGCCAACGCTGCTGATGATCGCGCAGCCGGTCCCCATAAAAACGCCGCCAACACCCCCGTTATGGCTCAAAATCTTCTCGCCGGTGGCTTTGTAAACTGCGTTAGGGGTTGCAAGCAGCTGATATTCGCGGTCATACCAGAAAGTATCATTGCTCAGATCCGGCACGGGCGGCACCTTTGTTTTGCCCTTCAGGTCAAGGGCGGTGTCCGCTCCGCCGTAGAGAATACCGGGCCACGCATCCACCGTGGTAAGGACCAAATCCGCTTCGGGGTATACATGGAACACGGCGGGATTGATATAGAATTGACCTTCCCCCAGCGTGGCTGTTGCGCCGCTGGTGTAGGTGGGCTGAATTTGCACGCCGGCAGGAGACACCAGGCCGGTACCCCAGGTTGAGGGGTAGTCCAAGTGGGTGGTGCCTTTGGCCTTGGGGTTTCCGGTGTATTTTACCCAGAGATAATCGCTCACGTCCATCTCCTTTACGAACGAAAGATAGCAGCCCTTTTGCGGATAGGTGGAATAATCATCGGTTTCAAAGATAATGGGATAGGGTTTGGGAAGCACTTCCTTGCCCTTTTTGTCTATAATGGTGGCGTTCGTAGTCCTATCCGGGTTCAGCGACAGGGTGACAAAGGCATAGCCGTCCATAAAATCGTGAACCTGATTATAATCGCCGTCGGGCTTTTGGCGACACGAGCTCTGATTGTCGGTGTCGCCCAAGGGCCAGCCAATATCGGATGTGACATATTTGTTGGGTGCCACCACCTCGCGGTTTTCCTCTATGTTCCAATAGCCCAGATAGGAGGTTCTCTTGTCGATGGTCTTATAGACCGCCGCCATGCCCTCCGAGGGTGTCTGCACATAGTCGTACTGGCAGGGGATTACTTCCTCGCCGTTTTGGCTCAGCAGTCCCATTTTGCCGTCCCGCTTGGCCTGGGTGTAGCCCCCGATAAAGACTACGGGCGTAACCGTGGATCTTGGCATTGCGTTCATGCTTTCAAAGGCTCTCAGCCGCATATCCCAAGCGTAGCAAACGATTTCATCGTAGATGGGCTGGGCAACCCAGTTGCCGTCACGGTTTATGATGCCGTATTTTGAGCCACGCAGCTGGCCCTCTATATTATAGCCGATTCTCGCCACACGCAGGCCATTTTCATCATAGGTGGCATCCAGCACGTTTTGATAGTCGGCAACGCTGCCCAGCTCTACCGGCGGTGCCGCCGCCCCCGATAGTACCATTCCCGGTGCCGGTGTCACCTCTGCCGCAAATGCCCCAACGGGGAACAGGGAAAGGGCCATGCAGAGTGTAAGCAGGAGACTTATCGCTGATTTTTTCATTGTTTTTCCTCCTTTTTTGGTAGCTCTCACGGGTGTCCGGGGCGGGGCGACGGCCCTGCGCAGCCTGTCGCCCAGAGGGGTGCCTTTCGGCAGACGCTCTCCCCGCTGTTTTGCAAAAGGGCATGTTCTCATGCTAAAAATATAGCAGAAAAAGCGTCCCGTGGGTTAGGCACGGGCTGAATTGTAGTGAAAAAGTGTCTGAACTGTATTTCTGCGCCCTTGACGGAAATTTTTTACAGCAAACTGGAAGAAATATAGCATTTGTGGTGTCTTTATGGAAAGGAGTGTGCTATAATATAGTACAAATAGACGGTAGAAAGAACGGATGTTCCAAGAAAGGGGGAAATTGACGTGACGCGTTCAAAGGAGAGACTGCCAAGTTTCTGGCTGAATATCATCATTTTGGCGGGCACGCTGGTGGCAATTTCCCTGATGGCGATTGGTTATCTCCGTGTGGTTCGGAGCGAGGAGCAGGACAGGGTCAACCAAGTTGTCCAAGAGGGTGCCATCCAATCGGTGGCACTGATTCGGGAGCATCTTTCCAACGATATGGGTCACATCCAGCGGATGGGACGGAGTTTGGGGCAGCACCAGGTGTCCATTACGGACGCGGAAACCCTCCGTCGCCTAAACCGGGACGAAACCATCGGCAAAACCTTCAAAAGCATCACCATCGCCACCCCGGATGGCACGCTCTACGGGCCGGACGGCGAAGTGCAGGGCAACATCGCAAGTCACAAGCATTTTCAGCTGGCCATGGCGGGAGAAACCGTCATCAGCGACATCGAACGGTCGGTGGTAGACCGTAAAGAGGTCATCTCCGTCACCGCCCCCATTGTGCAGAACGGGGAGGTTGTGGGCATTGTGGACGGCCGGTTCCTCATGAGCTCCCTGACTGAATTCCTCTCCGTGGAAGCCTTTGACGGACAGGGGTACAGCTATATGGTCAATGCCAACGGGCAAATCTTCGTCCGTTCAAATAGCCCCAACGCCGACCACAGCAACGATTTTACAAATATTTTCGGGGGTCTTAAAATCCATACAGCCGTCCCCGAGGAGGTACTGGCGGAGATGCGGGGGAATCTGCAGGCGGGGGAAACCGGCTGGCTATCCTATCGGTGGGACGGGGACAACCGCACCTTGAACTATATGCCGGTGGGCATCAACGACTGGTATTTTCTCTCCGTGCTCCCCAAC
>JAVXKN010000056.1:4401-8611 GCA_036647315.1 Oscillospiraceae bacterium
TTAGACCAGCATCTGGTACCTGTGGAGGACGAGGCGGCCTTTACCGGGCTCTATCGGAAGATTGAGGAGGGTGAGCGGTTTGCCGCCGCCGAATATCGGATTCAAAAGGTAGATGGAACCTTCCTCTGGTGCCGTGTGTCTGTAATGGCGGCACCCCATGAGGGTCAGCGCGTCACCCAGGCGGTGGGTATTATTACGGACATTGAGGATGCCAAGCGTGAACTGCAGGCCATGACCGAGCAGGCACAAAGGGACATTATGACCGGGCTTTACAACAAAACCACCACCGAGCGGCTCATCCGGCGGCGGCTCCGCAATCCTGCCACCACCGGGGCACTGCTCACCGTGGATATCGACAACTTTAAGGACGTAAACGACACCCTGGGTCACGCCGGCGGCGACACCGCGCTGATTGAGGTGGCGCATGAGTTGCGGCGGCTTTTCCGAGCGGGCGATATCGTGGGTCGGGTAGGTGGCGATGAATTCACGGTGTTTGCGGAGGGCATGGAGTTGGGCGAGAATTTGGAACAGAAACTGCGGGATATCTCCGCCGTCTTCAACTGGTCCTTTTCCAAAGCCGACATTGAATACGCCATCTCCTGCAGCATCGGCGTGGCCCTTTTCCCACAGGACGGCATTGATTTTGCCGCCCTCTCCCGGCGGGCGGATGCCGCGCTCTATTTCGCCAAGCAGAACGGCAAAAACCAATTTGCCATCTACAACGACGGGATGCAGCAGAGCATCCACGGCGTGGAGGCCGCAGAGCCTCGCGGCAAGGAGGACTAGCCCGGTTCCAATACAGCCCCAAAGGGCGGCATCGTTTGATGCCGCCCTTTTTTTGAGGGCGGAAAAACGTTAAAAAAGTTGCAGTAACAGCGGATTTGTTGTAAACTGTGAGAAAGCATTGAGACAGAGGGGAGGGGCGGAATTTTGAATCATATTTTCGTGACGGATGTGAAGTATCGGATGGCGGTGCCGGTGTTGCGGGTGCTCCATCGGGGGGGCAGTCGGGTGACTGCTATCGAATACGACACCACCCCTGCCGCCCAAGCGTTGGGTTTCTGCTCCAACTGCGCCGACGAGACAGTGTCGCTGCCCTTTGAGGAGACAGCGTTTTTGGCGGGGCTGAAGGGTCTGGCGGAGGCCTGCCCGGAGAGGCCGGTGGTGATTCCCGTGGGGCGGCGGACGCTGGGAATTTTGGCGGAGCACCAAGAGGTCCGCGGCTTTGCGGACGTTATTACCCCTACGCCGGAGGCCCTGCGGTGGGCGGATAACAAGCGGCGTGTGCTGGCTCTGGCGGGAGAAATCGGCGTCCCCTGTCCCATTTCTGCCACCATCGAGGACTTTGGCAGTTTGGAGGAGCTGGGGGAGGCCATGACCTACCCCGCCGTGGTGAAATATCAAAACGGCGAGACTTTGGGGCTAAAGCCCGCCCAGCGGTACCAAATTGTGGAGGATAAGGCCGCGCTCATGGCGGTTTATAGCCAAATGGCCCAGCGGCAGGCCGCCCCTATCGCCCAAGAATATGTGGCGGGGACAGGGTTTGGGGTGTCGGTGGTGCTGGGAGCGGACGGCAGACTGTGCGACTTTATCTGCCATGAGCGTCTGCGGGAATATCCCACGGCGGGGGGGCCTTCCGCCTGCTGTCGGGCGATTTTCAGCCGAGAGTTGCTCCAATATGCCTGCAAACTACTGGGTGCCATCGGGTTTACCGGGGTGGCTATGGTGGAGTTCAAGGGGACACTGGAGCACCCCAAACTGATGGAGATTAACCCCCGATTCTGGGGCACTTCCCCCCTCATTGCGGCGGCGGGGTCCGGCTTTTACGAGAGCCTTGTGGCGGCGGCGCAGGGGCGGGCACCTGCCCTAGACCCCGCCACCTGCACCCCCAATTATCAGGTGGGCAAAGTGATGCGGTTCCTCCCCCAAGATTTGCTGGCCTTCCCCCATTATTTGAAGCAGAGCGGGCATAAGGGGGCCTGTTTGGCGGGCTATTTGGGGGACTGTTTCCGTCCCTCCGTCCGGGAGGGGCTCTTTGACCGGCGGGATTGTAGGCCCTTTTTTCGCTACCTTTGGAACCTGTTGGGGAGGGGCGGCTCATGAAATGTGATATGCATATACACTCCAATTTATCGGAGGACAGCTTTTCAAAGCCGGAAAAAATTGTGGCGGCGGCAAAGCGGGCGGGGATGGACGGCATCGTTCTGGCAAACCACGACAGGGTGATGCCAAAAGAGACCTTGGAAAGCCTCCGTGACCGGGGGGTTTTGATCATCCCGGCGGCGGAATACTCAACGGATGTGGGTCACGTCCTGGCCCTGTTTACCGAAGAACACATCGGGATTCTGGGGGTAGAAAAGGCGGGGAAGGTGTACCCCTATCGGGAGACCATCGACGCGATTCACAAGCTGGGCGGGGTGGCAGTTTTGGCCCACCCCTCAACGGACGGCAAGGAAGTCCAAGAGGAGGTGCTCCGCTGTTTTGACGGCGTGGAGGCCGCCAATTCCCGGTCCGGCTATCGGGCAAAAGGGCGGGCCAACGTGATGGCAGCCGCCGCCGCGGAACAGGCAGGACTGCAGACAGCGGGGAGCGACAGCCACTTTTTGTTTGAAATCGGCAGAAGCTATGTAGAACTGCCGGTGGAGCCGCCCTACACCAGAGAAAAACTGCTGGCGGCGTTGGGGGACAGGCCAAAAATCGTGTCCCGCCCCACCAATCCCATGGTGCTCACCGCCAGCCAAATCTACAAAAACGGCAGGGCGGGCCACTATTTGGGGGCGTGCAAGCAGGTGGTAAAGCTGCTGTTGCGACTGCCCATGCTGGCCCCACGGCTGTTCGGCGTAACGCCCTATCATCGGGAGTATTGACAAAAAAGAGCGGAGTGAGTTTGGATGTTTCTATATTCTTTGGCACGAAAAGTCAACGGACAGCTGAAAAAATATAAGCGGGCACAGGCGGGGAAAAAGCTGTCGCCGGTGCGGCGGATTGAATTTGTGGCACCCCCTGTGGGGGGCAGATTCTGCGCCATGACCTTTGACGACGGCCCCTGCGCCCAGCCCCCAAAGCCTTGGGAGGACGGCAGAGGCCTCACCGAAGTGCTGCTGGACACCCTGAAGGAATACGGCGCAAAGGGCACCTTCGACGTGATTGGCACCACCGCGAACAACTACCCCGACACGGAGGGAAAGCCCGACGATTTTTCGTGGAGCGGCGTGGGCTATGACCACTATCCCCAGTTCGGAAAGGACAATCTGGCCGGGGCGGTCAATCAGCCGGAGCTCATCGCCCGCATTTTGGCGGAGGGCCACGAAATCACCAACCACGGCTACGCCCACCGTCTGTTCGGGCCAATGCGGGCGGTCTACGGCGGCAGAAAACACTTTCTGTCTCTGGAGGAAGTCACCGGGGATTTGGAGCAGCTGGACGGGTATATGCGGGAGCATTTTGATTACACCATGAAGCTTTCCCGACCCCCTCACTACATCGACAAAATCCCCGACGGTGCCACCTCTTACGACGCGTACCGCGCCATGGGCTACCAGTATATGGGTGCCAAGTTTGACGGCGGCGGCTGGCTGCCCACCGGGGAGAACTACGACGAGGCGGTGGAAAAAATGGTGGCCCCCATCGCCACTGCTCTGGCGGCGGACCCGGAGAGCCTCAATGGCATGATTATCTTCCAAAAAGACGGCTGTAACATGAGCCTGGAAACCCCCATCGCCCACGCACTCCCACGGCAGCTGGAACTGTTAAAGGCGGCGGGGTATCAGGTGGTCACGGTGTCGGAACTGCTGGCCCGCTCCTCCTTTGAGGACGTGGCGGGGGATGCCCCGGAGCTGCCCGCCATCCAAAAACTCCTCGCGCTGGGCCACATCACGGGGTACCCCAACAACACCTTCCAGGGTGAGCGGGTGCTCACCGCCGACGAGCTGGCCCTCATGCTCTGCAATCCGGCGCGGCTGCGGGTAAAGAGCCGCCTTGACTACAAGGACATGGTGCGTATCGCCCGTCAGGACTGCGCCCAGCGGCAAATTCCCCTGGAAGTCACCGGCGCGGCACTGCTCCAACTGGGGCAGGCGCGGGGGGTGACGCTGGAGGCGGAGCACTTCGGCGGCGGGTCTGTTCTCCGCCGTCATGCCGTGGCACTCATTGCGGCACTGGCGGAACAGGAAAGTCTGCAGCGGGCATAGGCACAAACCCATTATATACC
>JAVXKN010000057.1:0-8346 GCA_036647315.1 Oscillospiraceae bacterium
TATCGGCACCGATGATAATTTTATCGCCCTTCACGCTTTGCTCCCCCTCCCCATTAAGGCCGTCTTTTCGGCTCCATCGCCGTAAAGGTAAACGCCAGTCCGCCCCACAGGTTTTCACCGTTTTCTGCGGAGCTTTCCAGCGTGTCGAATGCCCCCGTGATATAGGCCTCATATACCAGTGTTGACTGCCCATAGGGCACAGACACCGTGTGACTTTCAACCGGGGCCGTGATAGCCTCATACAAAGCGTCATACTCCGCAGGGGACAAGCCATCTGTTGAAATGGTTAGGCTGTAATCGTAGTACACCCCTTTAATGTCTCTGATTCTGCGACCTGAAAGTGCCACCCCCGACGCGCTGCCTTCTCTGATTTCTGCACTGCGCTCTAGGCTTTCAATACCCACCTCGAATTTCCGGCCATCAATTAAAAATAACGCCATGGCTACGCCCCTCCTTGCTTCACAAAGCTACCACCTATACGCCTGTCCTCTTTGTCAATGTAGGGCTTTAGTGCTCGCGCAAGGCCCTCCATCGTGGCCCCAAAATTGACCGTAACGCGCTGCGGGTCGGCATTTCCCCGTGGCGTCATCGGGGCAGAGGTAATTGTTTGCGCTCTATCTGTGCGACTTGCCTCCAGTGCCTGCCTGCTGTCCACATGGGTGGCGGCGGCAAAGCTGATGCGGCAGGCCTCCATATCCACAGCCGCTTGCATCCTTTGCGCGATGCCCGCCATATCCTTGTCAACAGCAATTCCAAATTCAGCAGGAGGCATTTTTGATGCTTTTTTGATTTCGTCTTCCATGCTACCCGTCAGACTGTCAACGGCATCAAGGATTTTAGTGCGGCCGCTCTTCGCGCTGGCATCTACGCCATCAGCAAAGCCCTCGATGGTATAGCCGCCGATTTCAGAGAACACCTTAGAGGGGCTATGGATGCCCAGGAAGTCCTTAACGCCATCCACAACCCCGCCAAAGAAGCCCTTGACCTTGTTGGCAATCCAGGTGCCCATGGAGGTGATGCCCTCCCACACGCCCATAATAAGGTTTTTGCCGACGTCAACAATGCTGCCGGCCAGACTGGCGAAGCCCCCCACAATACCCGCCACAATTTGCGGTACTGCCTTGACAATTTCCACAATGATGGCGGGGAGGTTCTGAATGAGGGCCACGAACAAGGACACCCCCGCCTGCACCAGCAGGGGGATGTTGTCGATAAGTGCGTTGATAACGCTGGTGATAATCTGCGGCAGGGCCGCGACAATGGTGGCGATAATCTGCGGCAAGGCTTGAATGAGTGCCACCAGCAGGTCAACGCCGGCCTGCACGATAAGGGGCAGATTGGCCAGCAGCGCGGTAATAATGCCGCTGATAATTTGCGGCAGCACCGCCACAATGGTGGCAATAATCTGCGGCAGGGCGGTCACCAACGACACCAGCAGGTCAACGCCGGCCTGGATGATGAGCGGGATGCTCTCAAGCAGGGCAGTCACCAGGCTGGTGATGATGGTGGGGATGGCCTCCAATAGTACCGGGATGGCCGCCACAAGGCCCTGCATGAGCCCCACAACAAGCTGGAGGGCGGCATCAACCAGTGCTGGGAGATTGTCCAGCAGCCCCTGCACCAGTGTTGTGATAGCCCCCACGGCCGCAGGGATGAGCGTAGGCAATGCCGCCGCTATGCCATTGGCAAGAGCCACCAGCAGCTCTACTGCGGTGGTAGCGAGTTGTGGCAGGAGGGTGATGATGCCATTGACCAGGCTGGTCACGATGCCCACCGCGCTGGCCGCAAGCGCGGGCAGATTTGTTTGTATGCCGGTTAGGAGAGACTGCAAAAGCCCCGCGCCTGCATCTATCATCTTAGGCGCGGCGGTAGCTATCTGGGTGACAGCCTCGGCCAGGACGCCGCCCAGAGCCCCTACGGCTCCGGCTAGGCCGCCGGCAGAGAACGCCGCCGTAATCTCACCCATCCAGTCGGTTGCCAGGCTGGCGGTGTCTTTGAGCGGGCCCTCCATACCGTCATAAACGGCGATACCCAGATTGCTCACGCTCTGCTTGAGGAGGGTCAGCTTGGCCACTAACGTGTCCGTTACCTTTGCGTAGGCATCGCCTACCACATCGGCCTCTGTGCCCATGGCGGCAAGGTTTTCTGCATAGGCGGCACTGTTGTCCCCCGCCATCGCAAGCGCGGCCTTGCCGGCCTCGATGGAGGAAAACATATCAATCATGGAAAGGCCGCTTGCGTCTGCGCTGGTGGCCAATAGGTCAAGGACCTCATTGAGGGGCACCCCTGCATCCATCATGTCGGTAAAGCTCATTCCGGCATACTTGGTGCCCTCTGCGGCCTTTTCCAAATTGCCCGCAGCGATGGTGCCGCTCTTGCCCAGCTCTGCGATCAGCGCGTTAAGCTGGGTGGTTGCCTGTGCTGTGGGGGTGCCTTGGGCGGTCATAGTGGCCAGAGCCGCGCCCACGTTTTCAAACGACACACCCATAGCTGCGGCGGTCGGGGTGACCTGGGCGAGACTTGCACCCAATTCGCCCACGGTGGTGATACCCTTGTTCTGGGTCTGCATCATCACCTTTTGCACGGCATCCGTCTCGGTGAGCTCCATGCCATAGGCGTTGAGCACCTTGGCGGTGGCAGTCACGGCGGTGTCCACATCGGTAAAGCCGGCCTTGGCCAGCTTGGTGCAGCTCTCCATGTATTCCAGGGCACCGCCCATATCCTCGGTAACCGGGATGCCTGCGGACAGGG
This sequence comes from Oscillospiraceae bacterium, assembly GCA_036647315.1. Taxonomy (GTDB): domain Bacteria; phylum Bacillota; class Clostridia; order Oscillospirales; family Oscillospiraceae; genus JAVXKN01. The sequence goes on from JAVXKN010000057.1 coordinate 2,752, forward strand.
CATTATAGAGGCTCTTGCCTATTTCCGTGGCGGCAAGGCCCGTGGAGTTGGACAGTGCCAGCACCTTGCTATTGAGGTTTTCAGTGTCCACCGCCACATCGCCAAACATGGTGGAGGTGCCGGCCATCGCACTCTCAAAATCGGACCCAACCTTGGCTGCCGCAGTCGCCAGTCCCGCCACCGTAGTAGCGGCGGCGGCCACGGCAGTTGCGACACCCGCCATTGCAGAGGATGCCACATTGCCCAGGTCGGACAATTTACCTTTTAGTTTTTTGTCATCGCCTGTAATTTCGATAACAACGGAGCCATCTGCGGCCATAGTGTCACCACCCTTTATGGGACACCATCGGCTCTACGGCACTACTTGGCGTTCAGTTTAATCTCAAATTCTTGCTTGCAGTTGCGGCCCTTGCACCGTACCCATACCCCCCGGCAGCTTGCCGCCTTTGGGTCGTAAAATATGGGCATCTCATAGCCACAGTGCGGGCATTTTACTTTTATCTTGGCTCTGTTTTCAATGGGTCTCACCTACTCCCGCCTCGGCAAAGCGTTTGGCAATGTAGTCTTTCATGCGCTCATCGCGCTCTGATAGGCTCAAAGTGCTCTCTACACTCCTCTGATTTTTAAGGGCATACAGTTCCCGCATTTTTTCATAGAGCTTTCTCTGTGCCTTGCCCATGCCCTTGAGGTCGGCGGTGCGGTAGCCCATTGCTTTCACCAGCTCGCACTCCGGGGATAACCCCCGGAACAAGGCCCGGAATTTCCACCAGTGCAGCCCGTTTGCCTCTGCCAGATCAATGTGGTACTGCCCATAAAAAGCGGCAAAAACAAGGTCTGCGTCCTGCTCAAAATCATAGGCCTTTCTGGGATGCCCGCCGCCGCTCTCCCCAGCTTTTTCGGTTTTCTCGGTGACCGTGCCGCAGCGGTAAAACCACAGCAGGGCATCCATGGCACCCGCAATGTCCGGGGGGATTTTCGGATAAAAAAGCTTCAGTGCTTGCATCACCTTGTCCTCATCCGTTCGGCTGGGGTCCTGCATCAGCAGCTCAAAGAGGATGCCCACATAGAAAGCCGTGTTGATTGGCCAGGCCCGGCCCCCTACCTCCACCGTATCGGGTAGGGGGTCTATCAGCAGGTTCACGCCTTGGCGGGCTTGATTGCCGCCCGCCGTGCGGCGCGATTAGGGGCGGCCCCCTCGGCTGTGACCTCCTGCATGGTGGTCTCCAGCACCGCCTTTTGGGCATCTACTGCCTGGATAAACTCCCGGAACGTATTGATGCACTCCATGAGGTTGGTGCGCTCACCGAACAGGTCTTTGTGAAAGCCCTCCCCAAAGAGGTCATCAAAGAAGCAAAAGACGGCGGCGCACTGGCGGCGAATGGCATCGCCCAGGGTTTCCCCGGTTACCTTGACTGAGGCATCTCTGGTGGCCGTCACCGCCGCCTCATAGGCGTCTGCGGTCTCGGCGTCGAAGATGTCAAAGTCCAACTCAATATTTTTGAAAAGCATGGCTCTATTCCTCCTTTTTCTTTAAGGGCCCGCGGTGTAGGTGTACTCGGTGGGGGCATCGCCGGACTTTTTGAGCTCAATATCGATCTCGGTGCTCTCCCCTGCATCGCCGGAGCCGTCGGAATTGATGATGAGGGCCACCTTGCCCTTTTCGCCCTTGCCCGTGAGCACGTTGAAGTACACATAGTCCCGGACAACAGCATTGCCCACGCCGTATTTCACACCGTGGGAAAGTGCAAAGTCTTGGAACTCATCCCCCAGATAGCGGTCACCGCTGACAGCAAAGCTGCGCTGATTGCCCGTTTTGATGGTGGACTGCCCCGCCCGGATATAGGTCTTATCCTGGGTAATGGGGTTGAGCTGTGCATCCAACCCCGCCACACCCATCTGCACCACGCTATAATCGCCCTCCTTAGTGGCGGTGGCGGTGGTGGCAGTGCAGTCCACCGCAAGGACAAAGTCGTCATTGGTTACAAAGCCCTCAAAGGTAGGGCTGGGCGTTTTGCCCTTCATTAACACGGAAAGTTTCATGTTAGCGTTCTCCTTTCTGATAGTAGGACAGGCAGCACTGTATCTGATACCGCGCCGTGTCCAGGTCGGGGGCAAAAACATAGCCGGAGGTGGTGACCTCCAGCTTGCGCCCCGTGCGGTCTTTTCCCATATTGGGGAAATGCTTGTTTTTGTTCTGCGCTGCCAGCCATTGCTCGAAGTCCTCAAAAAAGCCCAGATTGTCCACCTGCTGCCGGATGTGCGCGCCATAGTAGGTGCGGGTTGCCAGCACAAAGAGGAATTGCCGATTGCTTGAGCCGTCAAGATACGGCTTGAGCACGGGCTTGGCCGGCACCACATCCACAGAATAGGTGGCGGCCTCCGGGGGCAGAAAGTCCACATTGAGCTTGCCGCCTGCCAGCAGCGGGCAGGTGGAAAGATAGGTGCGGACTGCGTCAATGATGGTCATTTTACGTTACCCCCCACATACTTTGCCACGGCCTTTGTGACCTCATCGCCTCGGTCGGCCATCATGCGTTTATCCCATTCCTTGCCCCGCATAGGGGCACCGTTGTAGGCAAGAGCCTTTCCGGTCCCCACCTTAGGCTCCCCGCTTTGCGCGTAGGGGCTGCCCGTCTTAGCACCCACCATGACCTCACCGGCGTACTGGTAATGCGCGTAGGGGCCCCGGTAGGTGATGGTAGAGCCGTCTGGCGCAACCACATAGCCCTCTTTCATGTGTGCGCCGGAGGCGGGAGCCATCGGCACATAGGGGTCAGCCAGTCGCGCGACGGTCTCGGCCATCAAAATGCCGGCCGCATTGCTGCGCCCCAGCCCTCGCGCCTGCATGATTGCCCCCGGGTCAACGTGGGTCGTGATTTTTACATTGCTCATTGGCAGGTAAGCCCCACATGGGGCCTGCCGCCCCGGCGATTGTCCCCCACCGCCATGATTTTCACATGACGGTAGGCGGCAAGGTCGGCGGGTTTCTCCAAAGGGCGCGTGACCGCACCTAGGATGAGGGTGTCACCCACCTTTGGCAGGATGGCCGGCACGGCGGCGGCGGGGATGCGCACAGCGGTGGCGTTGGCAAAGGCCAGCCCCTCACCCTCCAGCTTGATGCGCGCCTTGTCAAACCAGCTCACCCCGACAATGATGGTGGTCGTGTAGCTCTCGCCGTCACAGCGCACCAGGGTGACCGTTTTATCGCAGCCCAGCATTTACTCCACCCCCCGATAAAGTAGCCCCGTACCGCCCAAAAATAGGGCAGCGGCCTCACGGATGCGCTGGGTTTCGCTTTTGCTATTGCTGACACCGGCCACATAGGTCACGCTGATGCCGTCATTGGTTTCCGACGCCACCCCGCCCCCCTGTTCATTGAGCAGGAGGGCATCCACAACCCCGCAGCACGCCAGCTTGGCGCGTTGCAGGATTGGGGCAGGTAGGGTGTCGGTGATGCGGTCAAAGGTAAGACGGTCGAGATAAGCGGACGCCTTGACGGCCAGCCGCTCAAAATTCTCTTTGGTGGCGGTGCCCTGAAAGGCACAGGCATAAAAGGCGTAATCAACGGTAATCACCGGTCCGCCTCCTCTCTTAGTCCTGGGGGTCTCCCTCACCGGGGGCGGGTGTGCCTAGCCCGGGCGCGGGGTGTTTCTTTTTGATGTGGTCGGCCAGTGCCTCAGCACTCTTGTACTCCTTTGCACAGTGGGGGCACGCCAGCTTTTCAGTGGGTGCCTCCTCTGCAAAGGTTAAGCCCACGATTTTACCCATGTCAGTGCCCTCCTTAGGCCTTGTGGTGGAGGTAAATGCCTGCCGCCTTGTTCTCATACACATCCGCGATGCCCACCTTGCGATAGCCAAACTTGTAGCCATCGCCGTCCTGGTTTACATCGGGGAGGATGATTTTAGGCGCGGTATGCTTGGGGAACTGGATGACAGCGGGCTTGTGAATGACCATAAAGTTGATGTCCTTGGCCGTAGGTGCCTTGACAAAGCCGCCGGCCTCCTCGCCGGTAGTGTCGCCGTCATACTGGTCAATGGCGGTATAAAAACGGGTCTGCGGCACCTTGGCAACCTTGGTAAAGTTCTGCATGAGCTCCCGGCTCTTGGTGGTGTCCATGTCCTGGATGTAACCCAGCAGGAGCGGGGTGATGTACAGGCGGCGTTCCTCGGTGGGCACCTCATCCTCATCCATCTTGGTGATGGCGACACGCAGGGCGGCGATCACGGCCGCACCATCGGCAAGGGATGCGCCTGCGGCTACCTTGGAGATGCCAGGAGTGCCGGCGTAGCTGGCAAAGCGGAAAGCATCCTCCTCGGGTGCCACCTTGGTGCGGATAAACTCACCGGCCAACTGCCCAAAGGCGATGCCCGCGGTTTCCAGGTTATCCATAACATCCACGTTAAACATACGGCCACGGTCGAAGTTGCAGGTCACGGTCTCATTGGTGAGCGTAATAGAGCCCTTGGAATAACCACCGTTACGGGAATAGGCACCCAGGCCCTGCATGGACATCTTGGGGATAATGAGCTCATTGGCATTTGCGCCCTGGCGAACAAGGTCGGGGTTACCGTCCAGGTCGGAGGTCAGCGCGGCCAGCTTGTACACAGCGTCCAGGAGGGGTACAAACTGCTTGGCAAGCGTAATAGCATTCGGCATAATTTTTTACTCCTTTTTTGAATTGTCGGGCAGTCCAAACGCCGCTCTCAAAGCGGCATCGGCTGCGGGTGTGGTGTCCCCGCCGGTGCCCTTTGTGGCAACGGGGGTCTTGTCATCGCCCTCCGGGGCAAAGGCGTTGGGGTCTGCGGCTTGGTAGTCTTTCTTGAAGTCCTCCATACCCAGCAGCTTGCCCTCTTGCAGGGGCAGCTTTTTGGCGGTGAGGTCGGCAACAAAGGCCTTGCGGGCACTTTCGCTGGTGAATTTGAGGCCTGCGGTGGCCTCCTTGATGGAAAAGCCATAATTGGCGGCCGCAAGCTGGTCTTTGAGCGTCTGGGTCTCGGTGTTGTACTTGGTTTCCCACTCGGCAGCCTTGGCCTTGACGCCCTCCACATCCAAATCCTTGTAGGACTTGATTTCAGTGGTGGCCGTGTCAAGCTGGGTTTTCAGCCCGTCCCGCTCTGTGGTGAGCTGGGTGATGGTGTTCTTGTGGGTCTCAATGTCCTTGCCGTGCTCGGCCATGATGGCTGTGATTGCCTCCTTGGGCAGCTTCACGCCCTCACCCAGGTCCAGACCCTCCAAAAATTCCTTTTTCATACTGGCTCCTTTTCTCCGCTACGCTTTTTAAGGGGTTGCATCCCTTGCGGCGCACCTGCTTTATGCCCCGTGCCGGGCAAATTTGTATGAAAAAAGCACCCTTTCGGATGCTTGAATCAAAAAATTGGCATGAAAAAACCACCCGCCCGAAGGTTGGTGGTTTAATCGTTATTCACATAATGCCATCTGCATTGCTCGCATACTTTTTCAGCTTTTTTTAGGTCAAAGGGCTCTGGGAACAGTTCCTTATCCATATTGTCCTCCCGAACCTCCTGGACCTCGACACAGCCGCCGCAGCCCCCCCAGTAAATAGGACGGTCAAAGAGCGGGCAATCGTGTGTATC
>JAVXKN010000058.1:0-8340 GCA_036647315.1 Oscillospiraceae bacterium
CGGTGGCGGCGGTGGTGTTGCCCAGAGAGTCCAGCGCGTCGGTGCGCTCGCGGACTTCTTCGCCCAGACCGCTCATTTCGGCGATGCCGCCGGCGTTATCGGCCACAGGGCCGTATGCGTCGGTTGCCAGAGTGATGGCCAGGGTGGAGAGCATGCCCACGGCGGCGATGCCGATGCCGTAGAGGCCCATATTAAAGGAGGAGGCGTAGTTTGCGGCGTTGGTGGTGAGGGAGCCGCCTGCTGCCAGGAAACTGACGATTACCGCGATGCCGATAATGACGATGGGGGCGCAGGTGGAGCGCATACCCAGGGAAATACCGCCGATGATGGTGGTGGCGGCACCGGTCTCGGTGGAGTCCGCCAGCTCACGGGTGGGCTTATAGGTGTCGGAGGTGTAATACTCGGTGAAGTACCCGATGGCGCAGCCTGCAACCAGACCGGCCAGAATGGCCACATACACGCCCATGTGCTCTTTACCCAGAATGAAATAGGTAAGGGGGGCGGCGGCGATGGCGGCCAGTGCGGCGGCGGTATAGGTGCCGATGCGGAGGGTCTTCAGCAGGGACCGCTGGTCCGCGCCCTCTTTGGCGTGGATGAAGAAGGTGCCCACCACGGAGCAGAGAACGCCCACAACGGCGATGGCTAAGGGGAGGAGCATAGCGTTCCAGCCCAGCCCGGACGCGCCGTAAGCGGCTGCGCCCAGTGCGAAAGTGGCGAGGATGGAGCCAACATAGGACTCGTACAGGTCAGCACCCATGCCGGCCACGTCGCCCACGTTGTCGCCCACGTTATCGGCGATGACGGCGGGGTTACGGGGGTCGTCTTCAGGGATGCCGGCTTCCACTTTACCCACCAGGTCAGCACCCACGTCGGCTGCCTTGGTGAAGATGCCGCCGCCGACACGGGCGAACAGAGCCATGGAGGAGGCACCCATGCCGAACATGACCATGGTCTGGGCAATTTCGGAGAAGTCACACTTGAAGCCGTAGCGGAGGATGAGGAACCAGACGGTGATGTCCAGTAGGCCCAGACCGACAACGGTAAAGCCCATGACAGCGCCGGAGGAGAAGGCCACGTTCAGGCCACGGTCCAAGCTCTCGTGAGCCGCCTGAGCGGTACGGGAGTTGGCGGAGGTGGCAATTCTCATGCCCACAAAGCCAGCCAGAGCGGAATAGAAACCGCCGGTGAGGAAGGCAAAGGGGACAAAGGGGGAGACGAAGTCGAAGACCGCCAGAACGGCGAAAACAACAACCATCACCACGAAGAATTTTGCAACAGCGGTATACTGCCGCTTGAGGTATGCATTGGCACCCTTTCGGATAGCCGCCGCGATTTTTTTCATCAGGTCACTGCCCTCAGAAAACTTCATGACCTTGCGACTTTGAACAAGCGCGAAGATCAGAGCAATGGCGGCACCGACGAGACCAAGCCAGAATAGATTTTCCATACGTCCAACTCCTTTTTCATTTGGCAGGCACAACCCTGCCGGGATAATTCTATGCGTGAAATCCTACCCATAATCATATCATATTGACACAAATATGCAAGGGATTCTGACGCTTTCAGAACATAAATTTTGCGGGTTTAGCCGAACTGTGCAAAAGAGCGGAGTTTGGGGGTCAAAAATTGTTTGAGCCGACCAAAAATAAAAGAAGAGTGGGGAATTAACGGCGGACCCACGCTTCGCTGCTGAAGAGCACCAGAATGGGGAAGACCTCTAGCCGCCCAATGACCATGCAGGCGGTGAGGATGATTTTGGAGAAGGGGGAGAAGGCGGCGTAGTTGCCCATGGGGCCCACCAGCTCCAGGCCGGGGCCCACGTTGCCGATGCAGGAGACTACGGCGGTAAAGGTGGTGCCAAAGGAGAAATTGTCCAGCGCAATCACCATGGTGGCACCCAGAATAATCAGCAGATAGGCACCGAAAAAGACCTGAATACTGTGGAGGGTGCGGTCGGAGAGCACCTCGCCGTCCAGCTTCACCACATTGACGGAGCGGGGGTGGATAATCTGGCGAATCTCCATGCCGATGGATTTGCAAATCACCAGAATACGGGAGCATTTCATGGCACCGCCGGTAGAGCCGGCGCAGGCACCAACGAACATGAGCACCACCAGTAGGACGCGGGAAAACTGGGGCCAGCCGTCGAAATCGGTGCTGGAAAAGCCGGTGGTGGAGATGATGGAGCCCACCTGAAAGGCGGCGTGGCGGAGGGCCTCCCAGACATTGGCGAAGGCACCGCTGATGTTGACCGTCACCAGCACGATGCTGGCACCCACAATGCCGCCGAAAAAGCGGAGCTCATCGCTTTTGAGAGCCTGCCGCCATTTGCCGCAGAGGAGGAGAAAGTAGACGGAAAAATTGAGGGAGAACAGGAGCATAAAGACGGTGATAATCACCTCCGCCGCCGGGGAATTATAGGCACCGATGGAGAGGTTGCGGACGGAAAAGCCGCCGGTGCCGGCGGTGGCGAAAGAGTTGGTGACGCAGTCGAAAAGGGGCATCCCGGTGAGCAGAAGGCAGATAACCTCGAAAATAGTCATCACCAGATAGATGGCGTAGAGAATTTTAGAGGAGTCGGAGGCTTTGGGCACCAGTTTGGATACCACAGGGCCGGGGGTTTCCGCCTTTGCCAGCTGGGTGCCGCTGATACCCAGAGAGGGGAGGAGGGCGATGGTGAGAATGAGAACGCCCATGCCGCCCAGCCAGTGGGTAAAGGAACGCCAGAAGAGGATGCCCCGGGGAAGATTTTCCACCGCCTTTAGAATGGAGGCCCCGGTAGTGGTAAAGCCGGAGATGGACTCAAAGACGCAGTCTACAAAGGTCTCAAAGTAGCCGGAGAACCAAAAGGGGAGCGCGCCGAAGATGCCGAAGAGAATCCAAATAAGGCCCACGGTGAAAAAGCTCTCGCGGGAGAAAAAATGGGGCTCCGCCTTGAGTCGTGCCAGCAGGGTGCCCAGCACTACCAAAATGCCGATGGAGTAGAGAAAGGGGGAGAGTGGCTCCCCGTAGTAGAGGGTGACAAGCAGGGGCACCACCATGCACAGGGCCACCACCAAAAGGGTTTTGCCGGTGATTTTCAGCACCAATTTGAAGTTCATGGTGTCACCCCTCTGCCGGGTCGATGAGGGTGACGGGGGAATGGGGGACGGCATCGTCGTACATGTCGTTCAGGTCTAAAATCCCCGCCTCTTGCGTGATGATGATAACGGTGTCCCCCGCCTTGATGACGGAGGAGCCCTGGGGGATGATGATGGTGTTTTGGTGGACAATAATAGCCACTAAAACGCTCTCTTTCAGGGGCAAAGAGCGGAGGGGAACCCCCAGATGGTTGGTGGTGTCGCAGGCTACAAATTCCAGAGCCTCCGCCTTGCCGCCGGCGATTTTATAGAGGGCGGTCATGACGCTCCCCTTGGAATTTTCCATACCCCGCACCACCTGAAGAATTTGGTTGGCGGTAATCATTTTCGGGGAGATGACGCTCTCCAGCCCCACCGAGCGGGCGATGCCGGCGTAGTTTTGGCGGTTACACTTGGCAATCACCTTGGAAATGCCCTGCTGCATGGCATAGAGGGAGACAATGAGGTTGTCCTCGTCCCGCCCGGTAAGGGCGATGAAGGCATCGCAGCCGTGGAGATTTTCCGATTCCAGTAGTTCCTGCTCGGTGCCGTCGCCGTTGATAATGAGGGTGTGGGGGAGCACCTCCGCCAGATGGCGGCAGCGGTCAGCGTCCAGCTCCACGATTTTCACCTGCATCCCCAGTTTTTCGGCGATAACGGTGAGGTAGTGGGCAATGCGCCCGCCGCCCACGATAAATACCTGACGGATTTTTTGAGAAAAACGGCCCAACAGGGCAAAAAACTGGTGAAGGCCCAGTGGTACGCCGATGACGTAAACCTTGTCGCCCGCCGCCAAAACCGAGCTGCCGTCGGGGATAAAGACCGCGCCCTCACGCTCCACGGCGCAGAACAGCATAGGGAGACCCTGAAGTTGTGGGGAGAGTTTGGAGATGGGCTTGCCCACGATAAAGTCCGATTCCTGACAGAGAAAGCCAATCAGTTCCACCCGCCCCTTGGCGAAAGTCTCAATGTTGGCGGCGGAGGGGAACCGTAGCAGCCGGGAGATTTCCACGGCGGTGGCGTTCTCCGGGTTAATCACCATGTCGATGCCCAGTTCGTCCTTCATGGCGGCAAGCTCCGCCGCGTATTCCACGTTGCGGACACGGGCGATGGTGTATTTTGCGCCCAGCTTTCGGGCGGTGAGACAGCAGACCATGTTCATCTCGTCGGCACTGGTGGCGGCGATTAAAATGTCGCAGGTGGCTACCCCCGCCGCTTTGAGGGCGGCAAAGGAGGCACCGTTTCCCTTGATACACAGAACGTCTAGGGCATCGGCGGCCCGCTTGAGGGCATCGTCGCTGGTGTCAATGATGGTAACGTCGTGGTGCTCCAAAAACAGGTGCTGTGCCAAGGTGAAGCCCACCTTGCCGTCCCCTACGATAATAATTTTCACACAAATCTCTCCCATGCTGATGGTATTATTTTGTTTAGTTCGCCCGTTTGTAGTGAGTGTAACATAAGCGGCGGCGGGAATCAAGAACGTCAAGTTTAACAGATTAAAAAAAGGCACCGAAGAACGTTCCTCGGTGCCTTTTACACGGTTTGGATTGGGGTGCTTAGTGCTTGCGTTAGGTGGTCCACTCGCTGTGGATGATGCCCACCAGCAGGGGCTTTTCATTGATGGTGCGGAACACCAGCTTTAAGGAGCACCAGTCAAAGCCCTCTTTTTTGGGGTCCAGACCGGGGAAATGATATTCCACAAAGTGGCAGTCCGGGTAGACGGTGACAACATTTTCCATGGCGTTGCCGCTGGCGGTAATCTGGTCTACGCCCACAGTGCCTGAAACGGTGTAGTCCGTGTTAAAAACGAACCGCTCAAAGTATTCCGCGGGTGTCATGGTGATGGGTTCGCCGGAACCCATCCACAGGCCCCAGGTGTATTTGGTGTCGTCGCTGTCCAGTTTGCGCAGCTGCTCCGGGGTGAGGGTAAGCTGCTTTTCCAAATCTACGGTGGAATAGGGGGTAAAGGTGATACCCTCCGGGGCCGCCAGCCGTGCCAGTGCGCCGTAGTCCTTCGCCTTCAATGCGTCCAGCACCAGAACGGACTGGAGGAGCACCGGCATATTGCCGGTGTGAGGCGGGGGAGAGGGCAGAGCCATGACGGGGGGAGTGGTGGCGGGCGTGGGGGTAACTCGTGGCATGGCGATGGTGGGTGCGGCCGCGCCCTCAATGGCGGGCACAGTGAAACGGGCACCCAAAAGACCGGTCAGAAGACCCACTACAAGGGCAGCAAGGATGGAGATGGCGGCGGTGCGCTTCCTCATAGACAGGCCTCCTTTCGTTGTTAAAATCACTAAGTTGCTTGCCTATTATAAAGCAAAATTCATCAAAATGCAAGAGCGAGAAATGGGACGGGGAAATTGTGGCAGAGAGGGCACCCCGCTTTAGCGCAGTTTGGCATCCAGCTCACTGGCCAAAAGTGCCAGAATGGAGGACACATCCTCGTCCGCCTCACTGTCCGTGAGGGTGCGGTCGTCAGCCCGGAGAGAGAGGGAGAAAGCCACGCTCTTTTTGCCGGCAGGAATGGGATTGCCGGTGTAAATATCAAAGAGGGTCACGTTTTTCAGCAGTCCCTTAGCACCCCGCGCAATGCAGGCCTCCAGCTCCGCCACGGTAATTTTTTCGTCGCAGACCACGGCGATGTCACGGGTCATGGTGGGGAATTTGGGCAGGGGGCGGTACTGGGCATCAGGGGCTTGCAGTTCCAAAAGCTTTAAGAAATCCAGCTGTGCGGCATAGACCTCAGTGTCCATGCCGAAGTTGCTTGCCACCTGGGGATGAACCTGACCCACTACGCCGATTGGGGTGCCGTTTGCAAAGATTTGGGCGCACCGGCCGGGGTGATAGGAGGCGGGAGAGTCTGCTAAGAACGAAACATTCTGTACACGCATACCCGCCAAAATCGCCTCCACAACACCCTTGAGGGTGAAGAAGTCGGCCTTGTCGCCGTAAGCACCCAAGGAGAGCATGGGCTTTTCGGCGGCCATGCCGTCGGGCTTGGGGGTGTAGACGGTGGCAAGCTCATAGAGCCGCACGGCGGGGTTTCTAAAGTTGTAGTTGCGGGCCAGAGTTTCCATCATGGAGGGGAGCGCGGTGGTGCGCATGACGGAGGTGTCCTCCCCCAAGGGGTTGAGAATGGTGACGCAGGTGCGCAGGGGACTATCGGCAGGCAGTTCAATCATATCGTAGTCGGCGGGGGAGATAAAGGAGTAGGTCATAATCTCCGAATAGCCCATGCCCCGGCAGAGGGTGCCCAGCAGTGCCTCGGACTTCTGCTTGGCGTTTAAGCCGCCCCGGGTGGTTTCGCCCCGCATCAAGGTGCAGGGGATTTTGTCGTAGCCGTGGAGCCGTGCCACCTCCTCGGCGATGTCGGAGTAGTGCTCCACGTCAGACCGCCAAGAGGGGATGGTGATGGTGTCGCCGGCGACGGTGAAGCCCAGCCATTCCAGCATCTCCACCATTTCGTTACGGGAAATCTCGGTGCCCAAAAGACCGTTGACCTTTGCGGGCTCCAGCTTTACGGTGGCGGGGGTAGCGGGGACGGAATTCACGTCCACCATGCCGTCCAGCACTTCGCCGCAGCCCAGCAGCTCTACCAGCTCGCAGGCCCGCTGAACGCCCAGATAGGTGTTCATGGGGTCCAGCCCCTTTTCGTAGCGGGCGGAGGCATCGGTACGCATCCCCAATGCGGAGGCGGTGCGGCGGACGGAGGTGCCGTTAAAGCAGGCGGACTCAAAGACCACCATGGCGGTGTCCCCCACGATTTCCGAGTTGGCACCACCCATAACGCCGGCAACGGCTACCGGCTTTTCACTGTCGCAGATGCAGAGCATATTTTCTGTGAGCTTGCGGTCGTTGCCGTCCAGGGTTTTAATGACCTCGTTTTCCGTTGCGGTGCGGACGATGATTTTGCCGCCCTTTACGCAGGAGAAGTCGAAGGCGTGCATGGGCTGGCCGTATTCCAGCATGACGTAGTTGGTGATGTCCACAATGTTGTTGATAGGCCGAACGCCGTGGGCACGCAGACGCTCCCGCAGCCACAGGGGGGAGGGGGCGATTTTCACGTTTTTCACCATTTTGGCGGTGTAGCGGGGGCAGAGTTTGGGGTCGGTGACTTCTACGGTTAAGTGGTCAGATACCGTGCCGCCGCCGCCCTTTACCACCGGGGTGTGAAGCTTTAAGGGCTTTTTGTAGGTGGCGGAGACCTCACGGGCAAGGCCGATGACCGACAGGCAGTCCGGGCGGTTGGGGGTGATTTCGTATTCCACCACATGGTCGTCCAGACCCAATACAGTGCGAATATCGTCGCCGGGGGTGAGTTTCCCCGCCAAATCTGGGTCGGTTTGGAGGATGAGAATTCCGTCCTCAAAGGCGTAGGGGTAGTCGTGGAGGGTAAGACCCAGTTCCTTTAAGGAGCAGAGCATCCCGTCGCTGTCCACGCCCCGGAGTTTGCCGGAGACAATATGGACATTGCCGGGGAGATAGGAGTCGTGAAGGGCGGTGGGGACCAAATCCCCCACGTTGACATTTTGCGCGCCGGTGACGATTTGCACCGGCATTTTCCCGCCAATGTCAATTTGGCAGATAAACATATGGTCGGAGTCCGGGTGGCGTTCCATGGAGAGCACCTTGCCCACCACCACGTTTTTCACTTCGTCCCCTAAAACTTCGGTGAGTTCCACTTTGGAGCCGGAAAGGGTCATTGCCTCGGCAAAGTCCTTGTCGTTTGCCGTCACATCTACAAATTCGCTGAGCCATTTACGCGATAAAACCATCTTCGTCGCCCCCCTTAAAATTGCGCCAAGAAGCGCGTGTCGTTTTCAAAAATCAGCCGCAAATCGGAGATGTTGAACCGGCGGAGCACCAGCCGCTCCACACCCATGCCGAAGGCAAAGCCGGAGTACACGTCGGTGTCGATGCCGCAGCCCTGAAGCACCTTGGGGTGCACCATGCCGGCACCCAGCACCTCAATCCAGCCCTCGCCCTTGCAGACGTGGCACCCTGCGCCGCCGCAGGCGTGGCACTGAACGTCCACCTCGCAGGAGGGCTCGGTAAAGGGGAAGTGGTGGGGGCGGAAACGGGTGACGGTCTGGTCGCCATAGAGGGCGCAGAGGAGGGTGTTTAAGGTGCCCTTCAAATCCGCCATGGTGATGCCCTTGTCCACCACCAGGCCCTCCATCTGATGGAACATGGGGGAATGGGTGGCATCCACCTCGTCCTT